>JABXGU010000395.1 GCA_016550415.1 archaeon
CAAAACCTTTGACTGTTTCGCGAGGATCATTCCACAATAATTGAAATATCATCTGATTTTCGATGGTTACTTCTCGTGGTAATGAATCAATTTGCTTGACATCCGTAAGATTTTCAGGAAGCCCGCCATGAACTGCAAAAATTTGGCGATGGCGACCAATTCCTGCTAAGGGAAGATTGGCAAAGACACTCCAGTATTCTTCGAGTATATCTCCGAATTTCGTTTGAACGGCATCATAGAATCCGTAGGCTCGATTGACCGAAGGAGTTTCATGGTTTCCTCGCAGAATCATCAGTCGATGTGGAACCTCAACCTTGAGTCGAAATAGCAAATTTATGTTTTCGATTTGAAACGGTCCTCGATCCACATAATCTCCTAAAAAGACAAAGACAGCTGGTGTATCCCAAAACCGAGTTAGAATACGCTGTGTGGCATCCCAGTCGCCATGAGTGTCCCCGATGAACACGAGCGGGGCGTTAGGAAGTCTGAGTAATCTTGATTCATGGAGTAAAATAGGTTGAACTTGGTGTAAAAGGTTGAGTACATCTTCTTTGGTATACTGTTCGATGACCGCGACCGTTTCAGCTATCAAATTGAGATAATCTCCTACTCTCTTCATAATTGCTATGTGTTAAGGGTTTTGAAATTAGGAAAATACTTCAAGCTAATCGGGGGTAATTCGTGTACCAGCTTCTCCTCGAATCGCGTTGGTGATTTCTTCAGGTGAGGTAATGATTGCGAATTCTCCGCCTTCTTCGAGAAATTGAATGACAGATTCGATTTTTGGAGCCATAGATCCTGGTGCAAAGTGTCCTTCTTTGAGATATTGTCTTGCCTCGCTAACTGTCATTTGATCGATTGCTTGCTGATTCGGTTTTCCAAAGTTTAAGTACACCTTGTCAATCGATGTTGAAATCAGAAAGCCTTTCGCTCCTAAAGCTTTGCACAAAAGGGCGGAAGCACGGTCTTTATCAATCACAGCAGCTACTCCTTTGAGATTGCCATCCTCTCCTTCAATGACAGGAATGCCGCCTCCACCAACTGTAATGACCACGAAACCATCATTAAGGAGATTATCAACTGCTTGACTCTCAACGACCTTCCTCGGGATTGGTGAAGGAACAACACGACGCCATCCTCGTCCCGCATCTTCTACGATATGCCATCCCTCTTTGGTACGTCTTTCTGCCATGTCCTTGTCCATAAACGAGCCAATTGGTTTGTTTGGATGAATAAATGCAGGATCCTCTTTGTCCACCAACACTTGCGTTACAACAGTAACCGCTAATTTATCCATCTTCCGTCGCCTAAATTCACCCAATAAGATCTGTTGTAACATATACCCGATTGCGCCTTGGGTGTCTGCGCCACAGAAATCGAGGGGCACTTCGTGAAGTTCATGGGCAGATAATTCGGAGCGGCGCAAGATGAAACCCACTTGGGGGCCATTTCCATGAGTGATGGCGACATCCCATCCCTGTTCAACTAAATCCACAATAAAAGGGACAGTCTCTGCAGCTGCTGCATATTGGTCTGGCACACTTTTACGTGCAGCATCCTTGATGAGGGAGTTACCACCAATGGCGACCACAATTCGCTTGGCCATTTACGAAACATCCTTGGGTTGATATGGAAGGAAGCATATCTCACTGCCCAGGCTGATATAAAGGCTTTCCAAGAAAATGGATTACTACAACCACCTATCAAGGGACGTCTTCTGGTGTTGCCTTTCTTTTTCCCATAATTGTTGAATTCTCTGAGTACGTTTCACAAAATAGGACAACTGCTCTAATCTCAGGTCATCAGGATTTACGGTCTTATCAGGTCGATGCGTCACACGAAAAGGGCGAAGCGAAACAGCCTTCATGGCTCCAATTTTCTCATAAGATTGGCCATTGAATTGTAATAGAGGTCGCATTCGATCTACATACAGATCTTGATAGGCTACTTCAATGACAATCTCAGGTTTAACCCAAAGATACCCATCTGCTTCGTAAAGAGGCTCAATTAGCTCCAGAATCGGTGATGAAGGAGGGATTTGGGAACCATCGGCAATATCAACGAATTCACTAGATTTCGTCATCAATGCGATTTTAGCCCCGAGAATAGGGCCATTAGTTAATGTGATGTTACCCCCACAGAGGGGGCATGATTTGAATTTCTTGGCATACATATCCCAAGTACCCGTTCCCTTGTGCAATCGGATACTATCTTTGAACCAAGCTTCTGGATTGATTTTACCTTCACGAGCTAGTTGCTTCAGCCAAAAGGCATCAAATCTTACTTCACAGGTATCACAAACCGGACGAAGTTTTTGGGCGCGTTTAGGGATGCGGAAGGCAATAATGACAACATCTAAGGTATCACGGTATTTCAGCTTGTACGTGTTCCCATCATCAAGAACAAGCACTAACCCCTCAAATCCCCGTTCAGTGATGAATTCGTTCCAAAATGACTGAATTTGTTGTTGATGTGAACTCAAAGGATCGGAAAAGATTAGGTGATCAGCCAGGTGGACGGTTCCATTATCGGATCCTTCCGAGAATGAAAAGTCATTCTTTAGGGCATTAAACCGTTCTATGACTGTCCCATGACTTTCTAGCTGACCCGCTTTGTTAATATGAGCAAAATCAAAAAGCGCTAACCGAATGCGGTTGACATCCTGGGGTGAACTAGGCTTCTTAATGATGCTCATGCTTTTGTTAAACTCGGTCATATACGCTTTATCTCGGATTAACCGAAC
>JABXGU010000396.1 GCA_016550415.1 archaeon
AGAAGGATGTAAACATAGTAAGGCATAGACTATCAACTCACAGCTGTCACGAGCTAACACTTCTATTTTAATACATTCAGTGTATGGATGTTAAAAACTAACTGCAGAAGCTGAAAGAGAGAACTAAAGAGCGGCGCTTCGCAACTTGTGACATAGATTTTGGATTTTCTCTAGTTTTCCAAATTAAAATTGCCAATTGGTGCAGTATGTGTACATATGATGCATGCACAAATTCATAGGAGAAAGAACATACTCGATGGGTCCTCATCCCATTCTTGAGGTCTATCATTTCTTCCTTTGTATGGATAATTCTCATATGCATAGTCGAAAGCATCTTCCAAAGCGGTATGAGAATTCGAATTGAAATGTTGAACCAGGGTATGCTCTAGGAACCACCATGTCCAAGCCCCATTTTGGTACGTAGGTACATCATAACCGTAGCCCTTTGCGGTACTTGTGGTAGTAACGTACACGCTTCCAATAGGGTTGCTGGATTCTAATTCCGGTATGAATCCACCTGAATAGCAGCTGTCCAGAAAGATGAAAATCCTCCCCGCATCAGTCCCCTCGAGAATTGAAGCGAATTCAACATCTGAGATGTCATTGTCGTAGACGACTGGATCGCTATCCCATGCGCATATGTACTGTGTAGATTTGCTGCTAGCTGCCCCGTGACCGGAAAAGACGAAAGCTATGACATCATCATTATCCTTTGATGCGGCCAAATTTTGCAATTCCGCTACGATGTTGATCTTGGTTGCGAGTCCATCATATTTCAGATAGTTTGAAGTATGGTCACCTAGAACTATGATGTGTTCATACCCTATATCAGCGAAGTAATTGTACCAGTCAACTGCATCTTCATCACAGTATCTGAGGTCACCAGAGTCTGGCCCCATGTATTGGTAATCACTGATTCCCACAATCAAAGCATAATGCTCTACTTCAGGTGGTGGCGGTGGCGGCGGAATCCCGTTATTGGTGAACGCGGAGACGGTGTCAGAATCTGTCTGACCACTAGCGTCGGTTGCCAGTGCAGAGATGATGTGAGTGCCATCACAGGATGCAGTGGTATTCCAATCATATCTGTTTGAGTGAATAATGAAGACGCCGTCGATGTAAATATCTGCGACTAGTTGGCCATCTTCTTTGTCAGTAGCTTCTACCGTGACTGCAATAACTCCGGAGACTATTGCTCCATCAGGAGGATTAGTTACTGTGACTTCCGGAGCCTTATTCTTACCTGGTGGTTCAGGGGGTTTTGCCTTCGTAATGCCTTCAGCTAGTGGAGTAACTGTGAGACATAATGATGCAACAATCGTCATGATAAGAAAACTAACATATAATTTCCTCATTCTAGCCACCTTCATCTCAAGGTAAGTGTTCTCGCGTGTACTACTCTCCCTTTCCTACATGAGTAGGCAACCTATACGTAATATCATTTGCGGAAGCATCTTCTAGAACTTAAAGAGAAGTTTGTGTGCATGACAAAGAGTGGTTTACGGAGAAAATCATACTCTAAATTGGCAAAACAGCAATTTCCATGCGTGCAACTTAGGCTTTTTAGTCCGTCGTTGGTTGGCTCAAATTCCACCTCGCCTCAACTCTTGGATTTAAGGTAGAACTACACAATCGACTTAGGTTCTAACCGTTGAATAACTCGAAATATCGGAATTTTCTGAACTTATTTTTACAAGGAGGACCAACACAAACAGCAGCTTCATCCCTTCCTGGTGAAAGTATCCATGACCAGCAGATACCGTAGTGAACCTGCCCATTATAATCATGGGTACACATCTTATTTTCATGGTTCTTTAAGGCATCCATTATCATTTCGTCGTGGATGTTTCC
>JABXGU010000397.1 GCA_016550415.1 archaeon
CCAATGGCGATTTCTTCAGCGTCCTCACCCATAAAAACAACTCCTATATTGTTCCATAATCTTGATTCACGAATCCAAAAGATAAGTGAACTCATTAGGTGGTCTATATAACATACGTTTATCCAGTAGAAAAATGTTCAACTTCAGCCACTTTAGTAATTTTTACTTGAAGTATTATATATGATACAAAGATGAAAAATCAATGTGATAATATTTCACTCAATTCTCTAGGAGGTTTTATGTTAAATGAAAAAAGCACCAGTTTGGTTTGTAAATAGGACTGTTTGGCCTCAGTATTCAATGTTGGATAAATTAGAATTACTTTGGAAAAGGTCGGGACTGCAAAAAGCAGTAAAAAAGAATCATCGGGTCATCATCAAGACGCACTTTGGCGCATTTGGGAATCTAATGTACCTTAGGCCCGCTCTTCTTCGTAAGACGGTTGATTTAGTGAAAAGCCGAGGTGCATATCCAATTCTTGCTGAATCAGCTGGACTAGGCTATGGCCCAGGCTTGTACGGTAACAGAACAACAGCTGCGGAGTATTTCCGAATGGCAGCAGCCAATGGCTTCACGATGGGGTCTATGGGTGCACCTATTATTCTTCTTGATGGATATTGGGGAACTGACACCTTTGAAGTTCAAATTAAGGGTAAACACCTGAAGAGGGTAGAGGTTGGTATGGCGCTTCGTGATGCTGATATAATAATTGTCTTTACACATTTCAAAGGTCATGGAGTCACAGGGATGGGAGGGGCACTCAAGAATTTAGGTATTGGATGTGTTGGTAAGTACAGTAAGGCCATGATGCATGGTCCTGAGAACCCAAAGTTAAATCCTGAAGAATGCAAAGGTAAGGACTGTTCTCTTTGTTTACGTGTTTGTCCAACTAATTGCATAACCATAGAACCCAAAGTAGCAATAGATCGAAACCGCTGCATCAAATGTTTTCACTGTGCCGCGGTATGCCGTGGACTTGCCAAATCAAAAGCAATATATGGTGACTGGTCCAGCCCATTAGAGGAACAAACAGAGCGTATGATTGAGAACGTCCTAGGCGTTATAGATGGTGTTGGTCGAGACCGATTTTTCTACCTCAATGTTGCTCTTGACATTAGTGAGATGTGTGACTGTGCCTCCTTTGCGCCACAAGCCATTGTACCTGACCTTGGCATTTTTGCTGCACGTGATCCCATCGCCATTGATGCAGCTTGCCTTGATACATTAAACGAATCTGTACCTGTCCTCACTTCAACATGCAAAAACATGGAACCAGGTGAAGATAAGTTTACTATGGCTTGTGCTCGAGTAAATCCTGAAACAGGAGAACGTATTCTGGTCCATACACATCATTTGCAACTTGAATATGGAGAGGAATTAGGCGTAGGCACAAAGGCATATGAATTGAAACGAATCGATAAAAAGAGGAGCCCCCCAAGAAGAGTTGGCTGAGCGGGAGACAAGGAAAAGGCGAGCTGCGGACGCTAACATCGGTGCAGATCAGTCCTATTCCGTCATACGCCTTGATGAGAGGATCAGGTTAGGTGCATGTTCGTCATCGTTGACGCCCGCATGCTCGATATAGAATCTGTCTAACCGCAAGTTAAGTAGTTTTTGGCAAGTCCTATTTAGAATCTAGCAAGTGTGTAGAGATTTTGATTATTTTGGCAGCTGTTTTTGAAGTTTAAGCAGAGTTCTGATGGGAATCAGAGTAAGAATGAAGATAATAAGTGAAACGATTGTGAACGCGGCAAACAACAGTTTAATTGGTAGTGTGTACGCAATTAGGATGAGTGGGATTGGTAGTATTAGACCTATGATTGTGCGGACAAAGACGAATGTGATGGCCTTCTGCAGGTCTGAAATCATTCGATTACCAACCATCATTACGGTAATTATTACTGCATATGCTATTACGTACAAGATTGTGTAGTAAAGTGGTTCATTAAGCAGAGTGGGAAGTATGAAGTGAAGACCTATGAGTCCAATCAAGGTGATGATTGTGATAAGAGACCATAACATGAGTAACAGCCTGGCTAGTGTTAATTTTTGCAGTGCTTGCATGAAACCTTCCATAGTTGGCAGCCTCGATTTCTTCACATACTACGGCTTATCTAATATTACTTTCTATTTCTGTTTCACAAGCTGAACAATAGAATTCCCTGTGATGACCTGTAAAAGGATATATGGGAAAAGATTCTAAGATGGCAGTCAATTTTGATAACTTGGGAAGGAAAAGCTGATGCCATTACCATCAACCATCAAAGGGATACTCTTCGACTTAGACGGCACATTAGTCAAGCTACCAAAACTTGATGATTTCTTTGACACACTGCTACTGGAAACCCTACAGGATTATGACATATCCATTCCCGATCGAGAAGAACGCCTTGCGCTTTGGCACTCAGGCGGAGACTTCGAAAAAGTGATTCGAAGCTGGGGAATTAAAGACTATAACACTTTCATCCACGACTTTGATAAACGAGACCTCATAAAACGACAACGACTAGCCAAGGAGGGAATCATCAAATTATTCCCAGATGTTAGTGCCCTACAAAAGCTACATGAACTAGTCAAGCTAGGCATTGTCACTAATACGCCACCAGAGATTGCCTCTTTTGAAATCGAGTTTTTTGATCTCGGACAGTATTTTGATTACCTTGTGATGTTGGGTACATCTGAGCAGCATATTGCCAAACCAGAACCTGATGGACTCTATCGTTGTCTTCGAAATCTTGGTGTATCTGATAGTCAGGCTTTGATGGTGGGTGTTTCGCGGAGTGACATTTTAGGAGGGCAAAATGCGGGGGTCGCCACTGTTTTTGTGCGACGTCCTGAACAATCTGAACCTCGGGATCTTAAAGTTCCGCCAGATCTTATTATCGACAATCTTTACAAACTTCTTGACCTTCTTTGAAGCAAATTGAGTATTTGTAAGGTATGTTTAGGCAGCAGGTCGTTGAAGAATTTCACCATAACGTACTAGGCTTGCCATGCCCCTTGCACCAAAGAGAGGTAGATTGTAGGCAGGAACCCCAGCTAATCGCAAGTCATGCATGCGTTTTTGGATA
>JABXGU010000398.1 GCA_016550415.1 archaeon
ACCTCTTTACTCGATAAAAATATTCTATGTAAGTCACTTTTCGCTACTTTGTTGGGTGGCTTCTTATACACAATTGACTCTATCTATTCAGAGGCTACTTGCATCCAAAGAATGAACATCTAGGGCATAGTTTGGGAATTCATTCTATAGGGTTTAGTATTTATCAATGTGGTTTCACACCGTCTTAATACATCCGTAATCCACTATCCAACAACGAGCGACAGTCATGATCCAAAATAGCGGAAATGGTACGGGGAAGCAATACGTCAATGTGTATCTTAATTTGTCCCTCGGTAAAAGGCATAGCCGCAATGGTCGAGATGAGACTTCCGAAGCGATGTATTATGGAGAGTCGATAGTCAGACATGGCATCATCCATCGAGTAGTTCCGCACTCCATAGTCATCCAAGCTTCTCAGATAATCATGAAGAAGGTTCATCTCGATGGCTTGCCTATCTTCTGACACCAGGTTCTGCGATAAAAAATAGGCGACATCAAAGATTCCACGCCCATGTTTTACTAATTGCCAATCCACGACAAAGAACGTCCCTTCTCCTGTTGCATCGAACATTAGATTCTCCGGGTGATAATCTGCGTGAAGCAATGTTTTAGGCTTCTTTGTGAACAGGTGCCGCACTATCCGACCATTATATTCCCCGAGCAATTCGCCAATTTCCATCACTTCATCGGGCAATGGTTTACTTACCTTCCGGAGGAATGCAGGCCACAACTGCTCGCGAAGATGGGCAAGTTCAGCGTCCCTAGGAACTCCTGGTGCACCTGCCAACCAATGAAAACTGTCAAGCCTCGGGTTCTCCCACCAGTGGGCGTGGAAACGGGCGATATGGTGAATGGCAATCCGCGCCTCAGTTTGTGAGCATCCTTTTGTTCGAGAGCCACTATGTGCAAGTACCAAATCCTCCAACAGTAGGACATGCAATCCTGATTCTAAATCAACATCGGCATAGTAACATCTTGGGACCGGAAGGGGGCTTTCTTTGGCTACTTCTTGGTAGAAGCGTACTTCCCGCTCGTATGAAGCCTTAGTATTGGAGCGTTGACGCATTTCGGGATTGCTGGAGGAGAACTTCGCAATCATCGTTCGTGGACCATCCAACTCAGGTGGATCGTAGGTGAGTTTCAGTCGGACAATCTGCCTGTAGAAGCCTTTGCCTGCTTCCAAAGGTGAATATTCAAATTCACTAACTACGCCAGTATCAATTGCATGTCCATACTGCAAAGCTTTGGTAAGCCAATTGGCGCTTAGGTCTGCTGGTGAGTGGGGTATCTCCAAATGAATGTTCATGAAACCACATCGATATGGGAATAGACTCACCGCCTATTATAGCATAAAGGTAGATTTAGGAAGTGACGTAAGTAATAAAGAATACAGCAAGGTTTGTTCAGAAATGTTCCTTTATTTCACAATCGGCATAAGATGCCGGCACAGCTGCTTCTACTAGATCCCACCTTAGCCAACGATTGCCTTCTGCTGTAATTTTACCATGATATGTCTTCCCTCCCGATGAGTGCGTGGAGGGAACCAATCCAGCATAAGAGCATAGCTTGGAGGGAGAACGAAACCTCTCAAATCCTTATATTCAGAACCTTATATTCAGAACCTTTCATAGATCTTTCATGCATCTAATCAAAAGACCGGTGTAATAAACAAATTAACATGGATAGTACGGTTGATGCAGTTACTTAAAAACTCTAAACACCAGCTGAGAAAACTCTGGCAGACACTAAGTAAAA
>JABXGU010000399.1 GCA_016550415.1 archaeon
AATTCATTGTACGATACGCGGTCATTTACTATCAAAAAATCTTCTGCATCCAAAATTTGAGTATCCTTTTCGAAATGTTTACTCTTTTTTCCATAGCTAAGGCAACTAAAGACTTAAGAATTAGGCATGCCTAAAATTATTACTCGCTTAATGGTGTTCAAAATGTACTTTTTCCTTGATATGGAAATTTTTCCACTACTCGGACTAGGTATACTCAATGGCTGGATTCTTCTAGCTATATTCTGGGCAACTGAAGTAATATTTGTACTAATGTTTCCTAAAGGAACCCGCGGACGTCTGTTCAAATATGATCATTCACGATGGAGCAAGAAAAACCGCATCTTATTTGTCATCGGAAGAATCATAGCCTTAATCTGTCTAATTCTGGTTTTCTTTACACCCCTGAAAATCGGATCCATTAATTTCCTTCTTGGAATTATTATCTATGCTATTGGTTTAACAGGATTTGCGACTGCTCTTACTAATTTCAAAAATACACCAAAAGATCAGCCAGTAATTAGTGGAATATATCGAATATCTCGAAATCCCCAAGTACTATCAATATTCATTATCTCCCTTGGGATGTGTCTGGCCATTGGCTCATGGATTGCAATTCTCTTTCTTCTTGTGGGTGGGGTGTTTAGTCGCGTCAGATTACTGGAGGAGGAAAGAGATTGCCTAGAACAATATGGGGAAGCATACCGTACGTATATGACTAGTGTTCCTCGTTATCTCCTAATTAAAACTCGAATAAAGGATGAAGAAGCATCTAGCTAATCTTCGAAGTCATCTTCTCTCTAGTTTTTTTCAAAAGTAGTCTGATAGAGATGCTTGACCTTTCCTGGACGTTAGATTCGACACCTTGATTCCCAATAGACGGATTGACTGATCAGATCTTAGATTCTCCTCGAATATGTCTTTAGCAATTTTGCATAAGGTTTGCTGGTTACTGGTACTCCCATTTAATGTTCTACTACGCTGAATCGTTGAAAAATCACTAAATCGAAGCTTGATGGTAACTGTCCTAAAATGCAAAGCCTTTGCTTGAAGCGTTTGCCCAATTCTTGTGCAGATTTTATTCAGAGTTTCGTGAAGAATATCATATTCTGTGGGTTCAATATCCTCTAGAAAAGTGCGGTCTTTACTAATCGATTTACGAATTCTTGGTCCACTAGATATTAGAGGACGGTCATCAATCCCCCAGGCACAATCATACAGCCACTTTGCGCCTTTTCTCATAATGGGTTGCAGCTCATCAAGGGACATCTGCTGAATCTGACCCAATGTGTTAATTCCAAACTTGTTTAGCTGTTTAGTCGTAACCCGTCCTACGCCATTTATTACACTCACAGCTAGTGGAGCTAGAAATTGTGCTACAGACTCAGGATTCTGAGGGACTAGGGTAATGCCCATGGGTTTCTTCATTCCTGTGGCGATTTTAGCAACTGCCATATTCGGTGCAATACCAATGGAACAAGGTAACTTTGTTTGGTCCCAAATCGATTGCTGAATCTTTGATGCCAACTCCTTTGGACCACTATATTCAGATACTTTCTGGGTGACTTCGATGTAGGCTTCATCAATACTCGCACGGCGAACTTTTCCTCCATCAGCAAACTCCTTGACAACTGTCATGACTTCATCTGAGGCTTCTAAATAATTGGAAAAACTGCCACGAACAAAGACTGCTTCAGGGCAAAGACGATAAGCCTGAGTAACGGGCATCCCTGAATGTATTCCAAAGCCTCGTGCCTCATAGGATGCAGTTAGCACTACACCACGACCATTCCCGCTCTTGGGATCATGCCCAACACAAACTGGTAAACCACGATACTCGGGATGGACTCTGTACTGCTCGACAGAAGCGTAGAAGGCATCCATATCGACATGCATTACCCATCGAGTCATTGAAAAAACCAGTACAGCTTCATCACTCTTGATTGGAA
>JABXGU010000400.1 GCA_016550415.1 archaeon
TACCCTTATTCAGGAATTTCTCATAACGACGCATCTTAATCAGAAGAGATGCACGTGCCCCACTTAATACATCATCAATAGATACCTTAGTTGAACCTAATAGTCCCCCTGTAATAGCGTGCATAGCATCAAGTATTGTCGCTTTTTCATGATCCTTTATCCAACGATTTATGAGAGAGATAAAAAAACCTTCAATGATTTTTCGGCGTTGACCAATAATTGCGATGACCTGTTCGGATGCAGGTTCAATTTCATCGGCGACAAGACGAGAAAGATTAACTAGATTACGTATTTCGTGGAGTAGCACTTTGCTAAGTTGCCCGTATAAATACTCAATCCATCTTCCTTCTGTTAGGGCTGTTTCACGCACATAAGAGGCAATTTCAGGAACAGGGCTACCGCGATCAGCACGTCGCTTAAACTCATGCATTAAGACTTTGCAGCAAGGTCCTGGTTCAGTGATAATACCATCAAGCATT
The DNA here is from genome assembly GCA_016550415.1 of archaeon. The sequence continues at coordinate 480 of JABXGU010000400.1, forward strand.
ACTCTATATGCAACACGAGCCACTTCAATATGAACCTTACAGTTATCCGCAATTGCTTTTGCTGCAGCGTCTGGCACACGACTAACCTTCTCATCAAGTGTACCGTAGGTTGCCTCGAATTCCTGAGCGATCCGCCGACTTAATTCGCGAATCTCTTCTTTATCTAATAGATGACTCATAATCTGATAACACCGTTCCACCAAACAGGGCTACCCTACTCGCTTGTATTATACCTAAGTTACTAATGAAGGTAGTAATGAAATGGCTTAAGTTTTGTGGCGAATTCGATTGCTTGAATGACTTCAATTGCCTTTTTCTTTATTCGTCAGACGAATAATTTGCATGGTGCAGTGGAAATTCTTAAAAAAGTGACGAATCAAAGCAACCCGATTTCCAGAGATGATTGGTCATGCCACGAAATATAACAATTGAGAAAGCTCCTGTGCCTCCTATTGAAAAGCAACCACTTGAGATTGTTGAGAGGAAAGGCAAAGGTCACCCTGATACCATACTAGATGCTGTCGCAGAAGGAGTCGGAGTCAGTCTATGCAATTATTACATCGAACATTTTGACCGTATACTCCATCATAATGTTGACAAAGGCTCCATCGCTGGAGGACGAGCCAAAGTAGGCTTTGGAGGCGGGGAACTCCTTGAACCAATATACATCTGTGTTGTTGGACGGGCTACAACTGAAGTCCTCAAGGAGCAAAGTGTTATCCGAATCCCTATTGGCACACTTACCCTGGATTCCATGAAGAATACATTGACCCAGACACTTCGATATCTTGATCCCACCCAACATGTTCTACTTGATTATCGAATTAAATCAGGTTCTGCTGACCTTACAGAGGTTTTTGAACGTGCTTCATCTGAAATTCCGCTGGCAAATGATACAAGCTTTGGTGTTGCATTTGCGCCTTTTTCCGAAACTGAGACATTAGTTTTTGAAACTGAACAGCTTCTCAATTCAGAGGCATTTAAGAAGAAACATCCTGAAGTCGGCGAGGATATCAAAGTCATGGGTTTACGCAACGATAACGAGATTCAACTTACCGTAGCCGCTGCTATGATTGCTTCCCTCATACCCGATAAAGACCATTACACAGGTGTAATTCAAGATATGCATAGTGAAGTTCTTGACCAAGCGGCAAAACTTACCAGCCGTAATGTTTCCCTCGCCATTAATGCCGCAGATAATCCCAAAGAAGGTTCATTTTACCTAACTATCACAGGAACCTCTGCAGAAATGGGTGACGACGCAGGAGTGGGTCGTGGCAACAGAGCAAATGGTCTGATAACTCCTTGTCGTCCTATGTCTCTGGAGGCTACAGCAGGCAAGAACCCTGTGTCGCATACTGGTAAGTTGTATAATGTGTTGTCTCAACAGATAGCAAATCGTATCATTAAGGAAGAGACCCATGTATCAGAAGCTTATGTGAAAATACTAAGCCGCATTGGACATCCAATCGATCAACCACTTGTCGCATCTGCAGAGCTGATTGCAGAAGAAGGAGTATCCTGGAATACTGTAAAAGATAGCGTTTCTAGCATTGTTGATGATGAATTGGCTAATATCCTTTCAATTCAGCAGCTAATATTAGAAGGAAAGGCTCGGCTCTACTAGCCCATAATATATTACGTTGGGATTGACTCCATTATTTGAAGGGATTATACGCCCAGTCCTACAAGCATTAGGTGGAATCCTAATCCGGTTGTTAGACAGATAAGAAGTATTGCTATGATTAGTTTTAACCAGTTGAGTTGGGTTGATTTTTCAACATGAAGTATGAGCCATATTCCGATTAGAATGGCTAAAAAGACAAGAAGTGTCCCAAAGAGATGATACAATCCGAGTACTGGAAGCCATTGCATAACAAGTAACACCTTTCAATTGATAATGCGAGAGAAAAGCTTAAGCCGTTTTATTATTTTTGGTTAACCTGAAAAGAGTGATTAGAATCTTACACCTCGAAGTTATGTTCACGACGATGCTCCTTTTCATCTATTTGGACCTCACGAATTAGTGTGCCTTTGCGTTTTGTCTGTTGTCGTAGTTCAGCAGAAGAAAGTTTTTCCTTATTTGGTGGGAATATCAGTTCATCTATGAGATAAGAGTTAACAATGCGAAGGGAGGAGAAGCTAGTAGGCAGATCATCTTCAAAGTCAGGTACTAAGTCCTCCAATAGCTTTGCTAGAAATGTTGGTTCCTTGGGAACACGAGTATTGCTGAATTTTAATTGGTCATCTATAGGGACTTCCTTTCTGGCGGAGGGAATTTTTGTCTTTGATTTGTGCTGCCAGCCTATTCTGGTATTGAGATTGCAGAAAATGTAAGCAGTTTCGCCAATTTCATCATATAGTGGAAGAATCTGGTCCTTAGCGTACTCCCCAGATAATTTAGTTTGAAAAAGACGGGTCGCTCGTTTTTTGGTAAATGGAGGAACCTCGATACCCAACTGGGTAAGAGCTGCATCCAGTGGTTCATAGCCAAGAATAAGCCCAGATATTGAAATAGTATCTAGAGGTACAACTTTTACAAAGTTTGATGCAATCAAGTCTTGGTAATGGTAAGTTGAACGTACTTTAACATTGCCAGATCGACTAACTGAGATATCAGCTGCAGGTCCTTCATAATCACCTCGTCCAAAGCGAAGAAAAATACGGTGAACCGCTTCATCTGATACTCCACGAATGAGTTTTGATATGAAGTGCATGGTTGGAACCTTCGTGCTAATTGTTTGAAGATAATTTAAACCATATTGTTATCAGTTCTGTTGTATGGTCAAACTTTTTAATGCATAGTGCTGCCGTTCTGATGAACACCGTACTTTGGGAGATTTCCTCCTTGGGTGAAGGAAAAAGTTGGAAACGAGAAGTCATTGGTGATTTTGCAGTTGTAGCCATTGTGCTGCTTATAATCGGGGGAGGCACACTTGGACTCCAGTTTTATTTGGGTACACCAACGCCGCTCTGGGCTGTGGAGTCTGGATCGATGGAGCCTGTCTTTTATCGAGGGGACCTAGTGATTGTGCGAGCTGTTGATCCAGTAACTCTCGAAGTTGGAGATATCATCATATTTGATGCTCCGTTTGTTGATGTACCAGTTGTTCACAGGATTATTGAAATCGAGTTGGTTAATGAGACACTCAGATTTACAACGAAAGGCGATAACAATCCATCAGCAGATATGTGGTCACCTATAACAGCTGATAAAATCATTGCCAAGGTCATTGGTACAGTGAGATATCTTGGCTTCATCGCTCTTTTCGTACTTATCCCAGGAGCAATTTACCCTATCATATTACTCATCGTTATATTCCTCTTCCTTTCCATTCTCTGTGATAGCTCTAAATCTCAGAAATCAGAATCAAAGACAGATAAAACAGGAAAAATTGAGAAACAACCCGGAGTGTTTTTAGCTATTTAGCTATATGGAACGATGTTGAAAGAACAAGATTTTAGCGGCTGATTCTTATGGCAAAGGATATAAGTTTTGAATCGATTTCGCCAGCAGATTTCTTCTACCGGAACCGGTCAATCGCCGGATTTGATAATACAATGCGGGCACTATATACAGCTGTCCGCGAGCTAGTTGAGAATTCCCTTGATGCATGTGAAGACGGAGGATTCCTTCCCACAATCAAGGTGAAACTAGAAGAGATATCTCCAAACTGGTTTAAGCTCCAAGTAGAAGATAATGGAATTGGTGTTCCCCGCGATCATATTTTGCCAGCCTTTGGACAAATCCTCTATGGATCCAAATATATTCACAAACAGGCTCGGGGTCGCTTTGGACTTGGCGGAAAGATGGCGTTCCTCTATGGACAAATTACGACAAGTGAGCCATTACGTGTTATATCTGCTCCCATTGGCGGCACTTACATCTTCGACGTTATTTTGCGACAAGACATAGAAGAGAATAAGCCAGAGCTGCTTAAATGGGAGCGACGACGAAACAAGGAAAAGATTCACGGGTGCACCCTTGAGTTTATCCTAGAGGGCAATTGGAGATTGGCAAAGAGGTTCATCCTCGAATACATCGAACAAACTGCTTTGATAACGCCTTATGCTCACTTAAAATTCATCGAACCTGATGGAACAGTTCATGATTATAAACGATCAGTGAAAGTGTTGCCTCCTCCGCCATCACCTGTAAATCCGCACCCTAAAGGTATGGACATCGAGAAATTAACTCGATTGATTGAAGAGACTAAAACTAAGGATATGGTGTCATTCCTCCGAACACACCTTCACCGAGTGGGTCCAAAAACTGCAAAAGCCTTTCTGAAAAGCATCAGCATGCCGTTTACACAAGACCCACGCGCCTTGAAACCAAAGGACCTGGTGCGAATAGCACGTGGATTGGAGGATTTCGACAAATGGTTGCCGCCTGATGCTCGGGTTCTATCACCGCTGGGTCCAAAACTGCTGGAAGTAGGTATCAAGACGACAATAGAGCCTGAATTTGTCCATGTTATACAGCGTCCACCCAACAGCTATGGAGGGCACCCCTTCATAGTGGAATGCGGACTTGCCTATGGCGGCAATGTTCCACTAAAAGAGTCATTCATCATCTATCGTTTTGCCAATCGCATCCCCCTAATCTTTGACGAGTACAAGGATGTTTCTGCAAAAATCATCCGTGGCATCCCATGGTCACGATATGGCATTCGACCATCAATGCCAATCGCTGCCTTTGTAGCAGTTGTAAGTACAAAGATACCTTTCAAGACAGCAGGAAAAGAATTCATTGCTGACCTATCTGAACTTGAGTATGACATCCGAATGGGACTGATGGAATGTGCCCGAGGTCTGAAAGCACATCTTCGGCAGAAAGAGAAAGCACAACGTGAACGAATGCGAGCAAATGTCTATGAAAAGTATTTGCCAATAATTGCTCGTGACATATCAGCACTAGCAGGAAAACGAAAAGTACCTGACACAGCGGCACTTGTAGAGAGTGCACTCACTATAAAACTAGATGAGCTTGAAGAAGAGCCTGAAGAAAAATTGCCACCTTCAGATGAATTTGAACTCCCTGAAGATGAAACTTCTGAGGAAGAAGAAGTAACCGTAGCAAATCCAAGCGGTGAAGAGGAGCCAACAACGGAGGAAAAATAATCATAGGAGTAAGAAACTGATGTCAGAAATAACTCCCGACCAAATAATAGAA
>JABXGU010000401.1 GCA_016550415.1 archaeon
CCAATTCTCATTGCAGCCGATTCTATTGTTGGTGAAAAAGAACGCCACACACTCGTTCCCTTACTAGCTACCCCATTATCTGATGGGGAGCTCCTGCTTGGAAAGTACCTTACTGCACTTATCCCTGGATTAGCTGTGGCATATGGAAACCTCGCCTTAGCTGTTTTTATTGTGAATGGAGTGGTTCTCTTTATGGCTCCTAGTCTATTATGGATGTGGCCTGATCCATTATCTTTGATACAGGCATTAGTACTCCCCATCCTCTTTTCAACCCTCGCCGTTGGCATGATGGTAATTATTTCAGGACGCGCCAATACAGTTTATGAAGCGTATCAGACTGGTGGAATTGTAATTCTTCCAGCTATGGTGTTTGCCTATTCGGGATTCCTCGCAGGATTAAACGTGATAATTCTTGTTGTGGGAGTGATAATCCTGGTCATCGTCAATATTATCCTATTTCGTATTACTGTGCGATTATTCAATCGTGACGGCTTAATGACCCGAACAGGGTAATTAAGGCGTCTTGTGGTACAACATTAAAAGACCTTATCTTGTCAAGAAGCGAACAATGAGTGTGAACCTTCATGTCAAAGGTTTATCGAGTAATAGCACGTGTTCATGAAATGCGTGCTGAAAAAGGAAAAATGCCCTGCCGCTTGTATAAAGTTGGCGACGAATTCGACCTCTCCAAACCAGAAGAAAAAGAGAAAGTGTGTCGCTGGGCCTATAATGCAATGTTTCCGTTCATTACAATCTTAGAATTTGACGGGACAATCCCGTGGGAACCTGATGCAGATCGAGGATATGTCGCTTGCCCAGATCCTCACAATATTGTAGTTTTTGAAATACGCCGTGAAGAGCCTCTCGAAAAGCGAGAGAATCCCTAGTATGAATTAGTGAGTCCTGTCAGAGTCTTTTGTTCCCTTCGGTGGATGTAAAAAGCAGGAGGGGTCTTCGGCAAGAGGATTCCCTGTAACTGCCCAAGACCTCCCACGACACCCACCACACAGTTTGCGATACTCACATTGTCCACATTGGTTCTGTAATTTCTTTTCCCGGTCACGCAAATCTAAAAAGAGAGGCGCCTCACTCCAAATTTTAGAGAAAGGCGTTTTTCGGATATTTCCACATGAAATCGCGATGAAAGGACAAGGCCACACTTCGCCATTTGGTTTGATATATACAAAACCTCGTCCGGCTGAACATCCATGAAAGACGGTTTCGGCGAGTTTTAGAAGCGGACCACTATGAATTCCGTTTTTGTGTAAAAGAAAAGGCCAATATTGTGGGCCAGCAACCGGTTCCATAATAGCGTTGGTTTGGGTTTGAGCTTTTGCCATGAATCTAATTAACCGTTCATTTTCCTTTAAATCGAGCGCGGCATTCTCGATTTTACGACCGCGACCAACAGGCACCAGTTGGTACATAAGGAGAATACCTGTTCGTACGCGGTCAATAAGTTTCATAAGTGGTTCCATTTGATCCATATTGTATTCCATGGCTGTAATATTGACATGAAGGAGAATCCCGGCTTTATGGAGGGCTCGGATTCCTTTCAATGTGTCATTGAAGCTTCCGGGGTGTCCACGGACTTTATCATGAGTTTCTGCATCGAATCCATCTAGGCTAACGGCGGCAATTGCAATTCCATAGCTTCGAAGTTTCTTCGCGATGTTATTGTCAATCAGAGTGGCATTGGTAGCAATTGTGTTCGTGAAACCAAGAGCCTGGGAATAAGCGAGAAGCTCATACAGGTCTTCGCGTAGCAGAGGTTCTCCTCCTGTGAAAGCCATCATTTGGAAATCGTGTATGTTGGCAAGTTGGTTGAGAAGTTGTTTTCCCTCTTTGGTAGAAAGTTCGTCTGGACTTGGTTTTCCTCCAGAGACATGACAATGAATACATCGAAGGTTACAGGCTGTCGTGATTTCCCAAACCGGATGAGAAGGAAAACCGATACAGCCCATTCCAAGGGACCCAGCAGCTCCTGGAAGGCATTTTAACCCATACTGTAGAAACCACTGGGGAAGCCGAGCCCAACGAGCTAGGACACCCAGGTAAAGGGCACTCATACTCTGCCGAATAATTAGTTTGGGAGTTTGCCAATATGCGCGGACTTTACGTTTCGGGTGAGTCCCCCATTCGCGTAGCCATTTTCCCATGATTTCACATCACAACCAAAAGAACTAGAAACACGATAGTGGTTCCTAGGTTTACTAAAACATTCAATCCACAAAGTTTCTCTAGAGTTTCTTGAGATTTCCATGCACCACGTAGCATAAAGAAAACCAAGCCCAAGGATATAGCAAGTACTGGGAGATATGCAAGTAAACTTACAGGCCAAGGAAATCCAAGAGCTAATACATAGCTCATTATAAACCAGCTGGCGATCGCTACTAGGGAATAAAGTACCGCAGATCGCTTCAAACCTATACGCACAACTAAATTTCGTTTACCAGTGTCTCGATCTGCCTCAAAATCGGGAAATTCGTTGAGTAAGATGACATTGAAGATTGTGAGAGCAATCGGAAGGGCCATGAGATGAATCAAAGGGAGGATGAAGCTGGTTTGTAAATAGAAACTCGCCGCAATTGTTAACCAGCCGTAATTGAAGGCAATCCAAATTTCTCCTAATCCATGACTTACCCAACGGATTGGTTTAGCTGAATAGAAGAAGCCTCCAATCATTCCAATGAAGCCTAAGAGAATGGTAAAAGGTCCAGTAAGATAGAGAAACTGAAGAATAATACCAACTAAGGCAGCGAAAATCAGACTGGCAATTGAGGCATATAATGCTGTGCGTCGTGAAAGGAGTCCACGTTGGAGGACTTGAGAACCTCCGGAGAATCGACTCATTCCCTTTTCTGCTGACAATGTGTCTCCTTCAAAATCCCAGTATTCACCGGCATAGTAAGTGGATAGCATGATAAGAACTACACCCAGGATTCCCCAAAGGAGGACATCCCAGCGAAAGAGCCCCAAAACCTTCCAAGCGAGGACGGATCCTAAGATGAATGGCACCAGACCTACCAGATGGAATGGTAGGCGCGAGAGCGATAACCAGGCTCCGATTTTTTCTTTCATACAAAATCCTTTGTGTAATAGCGGTAAAATCCTTTATACATCTAACTTGAAGATAAACCCAGAGGAAGGTCGGTGTTTTAGAGGGCTGTTCCACAATTTGGACAAGTAACCCGATTTGAGGCAACCAGTTTGCCACAGATTCGGCAGGTGACAAGGCGGACTTGGACAGCAACTGCATCCTCAATTGCAGAGGGAGTCAGTATGATTTTGCTTTCTTCAACCTCGATTTGGAACCGTCTTGGATGCCCCAATTCTCGAAGTATGTTTTCAGGGAGGGGAAGTCGATCCTGGTTATCTAATTCAAGGACCCGGGTTCGTTCCAATTGTTTGAGATGGACACCCGCATCGTGGGTACCGCTGATAATTCCGTCTCGGAGTTCAAGTGTTCGGCGAGCTTTTGAAGCAATGAGCTGGCTGTGTGTGACGATTAGGAACGCAGTACCGAATTGTTCGTTGAGGTCCTTGAAGAGGTCTAAGATTTCTTCAGCATTAATCAGGTCAAGATCCCCAGTAGGCTCATCAGCAAGTACTAGGGAAGGATTGTTCATAAGCGCAGAAGCAATTGCTACCCGTTGGCGTTCGCCGCCTGAGAGTTTGCCTGGAATATGGTCCATGCGGTTACCAAGATCGACGGCTTCTAGGAGTTCTGCAGACCGTTGGTTTCGCCACGATTTAGGAAATCCTGCAATTCGTGCGCTGAGTTCAACATTTTGTCGGGCGGTCATATGATGCAATAGGTTATCGACTTGGAAAACGAAACCAATGAAGCCTCGACGAGCAGCAGTTATAGTACGATCATCTAATTTGGAAATATCTTGTTTGATATTAGACCAATA
>JABXGU010000402.1 GCA_016550415.1 archaeon
CTTTGTCCATAACGAAGCTTGACTTTCACTTCTCTCACGGCTCAGTACTCAAGTTAAGATAGACGGGCAAAAACCTTTGCCTTCTGTAGGGCAGTATAGGCATCAGAGTGAATATCATAGAGTTTGTCATAGAGTGCTCGAAGTTTAGGAGATGGAGTATATTGTTCACCAACCCTAACCATCTTTTCTGAAGCTTCCACCACATTCCCATATATCCCACCACCCACACTAGCTAAGATGGCAGCTCCAAGAGCGGTTGCCTCTTCAATCTGGCTTCTTTGTACAATTAATTTACAAATGTCGGCTAGAATCTGATTCCAAACGGTGCTGCGTGTAGCGCCTCCTGTAATTCGCAACTCTTCCAAAGGTATGCCCAACTCTTTCATGGCTTCAAGATTGCGGCGTACTTCGAAGGAGGTTCCCTCCATAATGGCACGAATAAGGTCGACCCGTTCATGACCGAGTGCTAGCCCAAGGATAACTCCACGTGCAGTCGGGTCCCAATAGGGTGCACCTGCACCAACAAAATAAGGTAGTAATAAAATTCCCTTTGCTCCAGGTGGAGATCGACTAGCTTGTTCATTCATTAACTCGTATGCATCTGCATCCAATAACTTGGCTAATTGCTTCTCTTCTTCACAGAATTGGTCACGGAACCACCGGTAGACAATACCGCTTGTGAAAATGCTAGCTTCTACAACCCACTTGCCTGGCATAGCATGGCAACTACAAAGTAATCGGTGTTCGGGGTGAAATATCGGCTTGTCCTCATATGCAAGAATGAATGTGCCAGTACCAATAGTTGCTTTGACCCGTCCTGGCTTTACAACACCTACCCCTAATGCACCACATTGTTGGTCTCCTCCACCAACAACCACGGGGAGATCCTCTGGGAGACCTGTTTCTTGTGCTGCTTTTCTAGTTACTTTGCCAATTACTGTTCCAGAAGGATAGGGTGTTGGTAGTAATTCTTTCGGGATGCCCATGGTGTTGCAAATTTTCCCAGACCATTCCATTCGTTCTACTGAGAAGAGCATGGTTCGTGATGCATTACTGTAATCGGTTGCAAATTCTCCTGTTAAATGATGGAGAATAAAGTCATGAACTAAAAGGAACTTGTATGTTGAACGATAACAATCAGGTTGCTCTTCTTTGAACCAAAGTATCTTTGGTGCAGAAAAGTAGGGATCTATGGTGAGCCCAGTTTCTTGATATATTCTATTTGCACCCAATTGTTCCCGAATCCAGTTACATTGTGGGATGGTTCTTCGATCTTGCCAGACTATGGCATTATGAAGTGATGTTCCTTTTTCATCAACTGGTACAATGGTCTCTCGCTGGTTAGTGACACCAACTGCTACTAACTGAGAAATTTGATTACCAAGTGCTTTCATCGTGGCCTGACATGTTTCGCAAGTAGTCTCCCACCAATCGATGGCGTCCTGTTCAACCCAAGCAGGTCGTGGAAAGATAGAGGAGTATTCCCTGTGGTTCTGAATTATCAGATTTCCATTTTCCGCATTAAAAATAGCGGTCCGTGTGCCACTAGTTCCAACATCAATAGCTACTACAAGGTTTTGGCCACTCATGTAAAGCACCTTGAATCATACAAAGCATTAACATTCTATTATTAGCTTATGTGCCATAAGCTATTGATTGAACAACACATCAAATTAGCCATGACAAGATGGTGCTAAATCGTGTCAGAGACCCAGATTCAAAGGGCAGCCCAACTTATCATCAAGTCCTCTTCTACTGTTGTTCTTACGGGCGCAGGTGTTTCCACCGAGAGTGGCATCCCCGATTTTAGAGGACCAAATGGGCTATGGACAAAAGTGGATCCAGCAAAGTTTGCCAGCATTGATGCTTTCCTTAGTGATCCAAAGGGGTGGTGGCTGACGGCTCTTAATTTATCGCCTGTGCTTATGGGTGCAAAACCCAATATTGTGCATAAGATTTTGGCAAAGCTGGAAAAGATGAATCTAATCCACTGGCTCGTTACTCAGAATGTTGATGGGCTTCACAAAAGGGCAGGAAGTGAGAAGGTTCTAGAGGTTCATGGTAGTCTGTGGAGTGCCAGTTGCATCGTTTGCCATGCTCAAGTAGGTAGACATTACTTAGAGAAAGCAATCAAGAAGCATTGGATACCTCCAACATGTCCAGAGTGTGGTGGAATCTTAAAAATCGATGCTGTACTTTTCGGGGAAGCTCTTCCTCGTGAAGTAATGGCGCAAGCTGTTCAAGCCGCACGTGACTGCCAGTTATTCGTAGTTGTTGGCTCATCGCTTCTTGTATATCCGGTTGCAACTTTGCCAAGTATTGCTCGACAAAGTGGTGCAAATCTCATTATTATCAATCAAGAAGAGACACCCTTTGACGATGTTGCGGATTTGGTTTTTCACGGTAGGGCTGGAGATATACTAACTCAAATATCAAAGGCTGTGAAGAAGACACACCGTTAGGCTAGTTCTACCATCTTTTTCTGTATTTTTTGAGTAACGACTTTTATTGTGAATGTACCATAGTATTCTATTGATGGTTATTATGAAGCAGATTGTAGAAGATAAGGAAGGCATGCGCGCATTTCCACAGTTTCCACTAGCTCTTGTAACTATGCCGGGACAACCACCAAACATTATTGTTGTTGCGTTAATTCATATCTTTTCATTCAAACCATTCATGTTAGGAGTTGGCATAGGGCAAAGTCGTTATAGCTATGAACTGCTGAAGGCAAGCAAGGATTTTGTTGTAAATATTCCTACTAAAGAGCTACTTGACCAAGTTCACTTTTGTGGAACAGAATCAGGGCGTGATGTGGACAAATTTGAGAAAACACATTTCAAAGATGTTGTCGCTCAAGAAGTCGAATCTCCAATCATCGATGAATGCCCAGTTAATTATGAATGCAAAATAGTTCAAACCATGGAAACAGGCGATCATACATGGTTTATTGGCGAAGTTCTAGTAATTCATAAAGACGTTAGTTATTCTCGTGAAATGGCACTTAGTTATTGGGCTGGTGAATACCGTCTACCAGGCAGTGTAATTCGACGACGCTAGATTATTCAATTATATTCAGTTAATGAATATGTTCAGTGTCGAAGACGATATTGATGTTCATGATTAGCATAGTGAAGCTCACGTGGAACATCCTCACTACCGGATACGACTGGAAGAAGGCTAATATGATTCTTGCTCCGGTTCTTAATGGATTCAGGTAGTTCCTTTTCGAATGGGTGTGAAAAGGGTAACAAGAATCTATAGTCCTTTCCAAAGATGCCAGCTATGCGAGTCATCAATCGTTTTGAATGCCCGCCATGTTTCCATTTGTAATAACTAAGATAGAGGAAACCTCCTACAACCTTGATGAGCTGTCGGGCAAGAGGATTCATAAAATACGGTGTTAGCCAGTCATCACGCCAATGGTGAAGATTATGCTCCCAACACTCAATGAAAACCTGCCATTGAAGATCAGAAAGGCGATTAAGATTAATGGTCTTTTCCTTCCTAAGTGCGCAATCTTCAAGTGACACAAAGAAGAGTGGAACGAAGAAAGTGTGAAATTTACGCATCCTGTGTATTAAATCAAGGGTGTACAGTACATCTTCTTCAGTTTCCTTGGGAAGACCAGTGACTAGCGTGCAGAGTGGTACCCAATTTGAATCATTGAGAATGCCATAAGCTTCACAAACGATTTCTGGCCACTGGCTTACATTATAGGGTAGGGCTTTTCCTCGCATATGTTCTTGCATCAGGCGAGGACTGCCAGTTTCAACTCCTGTTTCAATAGTAATCACAGGATTTCCCTTATACTTGTAACGACATTTATCAGCCATGATCTCGGCTATTTCTTGGGGCATCTTAGGATCCACAATGGCAGGTGCAAGAGAACAATGGGCTGTCTGAATAACGGATACTCCTGGCTCATTGGCTATTGCCTTGTAAAGATTAATCACCGCTTTATGGTTGGGCAGAAAACGCTCCTTGGAACCATAGAGAAAGACATCATCTGTGTTGAGGAGAATCATATCTGCCCCTGTTCGGAGATTGACTCGGACCTCATGCAAAATCTTATCAATGGAAAAATTTCGCCGATTCTTCATTGTGGGCGAGCAAAACTGACACCCTCTTCCACATCCTCGTGAAATTTCCACTGCACCATATATTGATCCATTTCGTATAGTAACGATATCCTCATCACTTGGCCGCTCAGCTATTACCACTGGCGGTATCTCTTCTCCTTTGATTGCTTTTTCAAAAAGCTTTGGTGCAGTTTTCTCAGATTCACCCATAACAATGCAGTCAAACCCATATTGCCTTCGAAGCTTTGGATTCTTTAGCTGCCAAGAACCCGCGCCTCCCAATATCTTCGTGGAATTATATTTCTGAAAAGCGGGCTGCTTCATCAGCCTCCAGAATTCTAATCCTGTCGCTGCTACACCTCCCAATCCCGCAAAGGATGTGTAGGTTAAACTCACATAGGCCATCCCAAGTGGATCCATACTTGAAACGCCAATAACTCTGGTTTTTGGTCCTGTAACCTTTGAGAGCTGGTTTGGATGAACAGTGATAACATCTTCTTCATCAAAGCCATTTGCTAGCAATGCACCTTCGATTTTTCTCAGACCATAGGGTGCATAAGGAGCAGAATAATCAGGATTGGGTTTGTCTGGCTTAAACGCATTGTTCATCAAAAAGCCAGGGGATAAGCGTGAAGGAAACCCGCCAACAAAGGCAATAAATGGATCCGCATCCCAACCTGCCATCTCGGCCTTTGATGCAGTTAGTACAATTTTCTTACCACCGTTATGAGCAACCATAGAGTTGGAACCTCAAGCTAAATCTATACTCCATCGTACAAGAATGGTAGTACTTCTTTTCTATCCAAAGTGTAATCCGAAAGATTATCCTCTCGCATTATTTCAAGGTTATTATCTTTTTCTCTGTTACCTTCTTCCAATATTTCATCAATTTAACTAGTTTCAGCGTCCATATTAGTGAATATCATTTCCACTGGACACTATGCTAATCTAGTTTGCA
>JABXGU010000403.1 GCA_016550415.1 archaeon
ATGACATCAATGGGTTGAACATCCTTAATTACCACATCTGCTTTGATTCGTCCCATACTTGCATCAATTAGCGTTCGCTGGCTCATCGACTTTTCACTCCTGCTCGAAGCCAATTCCCATCACAAACGTGACGGTTCTATTTACCGCCCCATTTAGACATTAAAGTCTAGCGAAAGAACCTAGCATTCGGGGTTTACCTAGCCTCAAGCTTGAAGTGTTCAAAAACGGGAGGAAGTAAATCTAATGCATCTTCACTTTCTATGACAACGTCCGCCGCGAGAGCCACTTCCTCTTGCATCGGATTAAACGCAATGGAAAAACCGGCGGTCTGAAACATTGGAATATCATTCCGTGAATCACCGATTGCGACACAATCAGTAAGGGATAGGTGCGCTTCTTGAGCTATTTCCTTCAACACCTTGTCTTTATTATCAAATGCAACGTGAACTTCGACGCCACAAATTTTGCCTTCTCTATCCGTGACCAATTTGTTGGCTTTGCTGATATCTATTCCAAGGAAGTCTCGCGCTCGATCTGCAAAGACGGAAAGCCCTGAACTGATAATGGCTGTGTAGATTTTGTGTTCACGAAGGGTTTCGATTAACGGTTTCACATTGGGAATAAACATCAATCCTTCATCAATTGCTTCCTGGATCCGTGTTAAAGGAATTCCATGCCATAATTCAACATCAAGTTCTGCCCACTGGACATAATTAATTTCTCCGGCATAATATTGGTCTGCATTCGGTTTTGCAGCTTCCAATGTGCCAAGGAGGCGGTGAATCCAACTCCAGGCACTCCAGATTCTGACTAGAGTTCCATCTAAATCAAAAGCGACAATTCCATGGGGTGGCACGATGTTTCCTCAGCCGTCCTCATATTCGATTATCGAATTAAAGCTTTAGCACTATTAAATTTTCAATCAAATCCATGGGAAGAAATAGTGGGGATAATAAACAGGATAGAAAAGGAACAGGTAAAAGAGCATATAAATTAGGAGAATGAAAAACAACAAATACGAAACCCAGCGACCTTGCATTTGAAGTTTTTCTAAAGTTAATTCATGAGGTTTTGGCTTCTGTTGCCAATTCCGGAACTGCTCAAAGAGCGCAAAAAATGGAAGCCCGAGGCAAATCAGGAGAAAGATAGTTTTGTATTTCAGAAGACCATACCAAAACAGGTGAGTAAAGAAACCCACTGCACTATAGAGAAGCAACATTCCAGCAGCGATGAGGATTATTCCAAGCTTGGATGATTGTTTAGGTCCAATGTAGACGGCGGTAGTTGTGACTCCTGCCTTTGCATCTGCTTGATAATCAGCAGCGGTATGAATGCAATGAGTGCCCGCATAAAACACTCCTGCCCCCACAACGAGTATTAATGGGAGTTCAGGAACTCCTCCAGGAAACCCGCTAAAAGAATATTGAATCAAAATCACCCATGCTGATAGGATGGCCCATGAACCAAAGGCAAGGCCAATGATTAGCAAGTCCAAGAAAGGTCGACTTTTCAGGCGGATTGGTGGAAAGGAATACAGCATTGCAAAAAAGATGGTAGTTGCTAATACAATCACAAACAAATATCCCGCAAAGGCTCCAAGCAGCATTCCTAAAACTAGTAAACCAACCGCGAGTAACCCCGCCTTGTAACGACTAATATGCCCTGAGGTAATAGGTAAACGGGCTTTTTTCGAGTTCAATTGGTCTGTATCGACATCTCCGATTTGATTCAAAATGAATGAGGTTGAGTTAAAAATAATCACTGCCCCTATTGCAACCCCTAGTCTTAACCACATGAAAGGATAATAGACCAGAATATGGGGAGGGGCACTTAATGGTGGTCCTGCAAGAATAAGGAAGCCAAGTATAAGTAAGAATAATGAGCCAAGCCATACGGAAGCGCGTGTTAATCCTGTAAGAATTTCCCACCATCGAAGTGGCTTAGTTACACCGGTCGCCACTTCGCCTTCGCTAATCCTGATATCGGATGGAGGAAAGACTGTCAGGTTGATCCAAGCGAGGAGAATAAAACAAATTCCCAGCACAAGCATGACCCACGGATTCAGTGGTGGCAATACAAAAACCCACAACACATTCATCAGCAAGGGGTTGCTGTCTTGGAGCTCTAGCCAAGGATGACCGATTTGAAAACCAGCAAAAGTTTGACCAGCAGATGCTAAACAGATGACGGACAAGATTATGTAAATAATGCTATCGTATCGATACCGCCAACGCCCAAGAACTCCTCGACGAATTAAAAATATCCCACTCAAAAATCCAAGAATTATTAGAATCAGGAATCCACCATGTTGATAGAGATTTTGCATTATTTCACTGGATAAGAAGGCGCCTAACAGAAATTCACTAGTCATTCCAACAAGAAGGACTCCCAGCCCTGCAAGAAAATAGGCAGCTGCAATCATCCAGCGTGCTAGTTTCATCGTTCTAAATGAATGCCACGATGCTCTATATAACTAACCAACATATTCGCTATAATCCGGGATGGAATCCTGTTGTCGAATAGCAGGAACTTAAATAGAGCCTCTCATTCCCTTATGCCAGACATTGACTCTGGGTTGTTGGTAAACGATGAAACGAGATGCTGAAGAACTACTGAAAGAGCTATGTCCCGATTTAAACATTACAAAAAGCATGAAAGAGTGGGTGCAAAGAGCGGAACAGGTTGTCGCGAAAACAACGCAAACTCGCGATATTTACCCCGTAGTTGATCATACCCAAGGCGAAGGTCCATGGATCTATGACTTGAAAGGTAACCAATATCTGGATGTCACAGCTGGCGTAGCCGTGCGAGCTCTCGGATTCAGAAACCCCGTGGTAAAAGATTTTGAA
>JABXGU010000037.1 GCA_016550415.1 archaeon
ACAATGTCTAGAATAGGTCTTTTTAAGGAGAAAGTTGTTGTTGAGCTGGAGCGAATTCTACCTTGATACCAAAAGATGTGGCTGGAAAGTCAAAAGACGGAGATAGTACGTTCCTTCTTGCGATGCAGCAGATTACTGATAATATTCAGAAGAACATTAAATTTCTGCGGCAACATGTGGATCAAGTGCAACAATTTGTTGAAGCAATCGACAAAGCTGCAAAAAAGGGACATGGCATTTTCATTGTTGCCAGCGGCAGAAGTGCAATGGTCGGGCAGATGTTCCAGACACGTTTAGAGCATCTTGAGATACCTGTCTGCTTTGTAACTAATAGCCGCTCAGTACCATATCTACAGAAAGGTGATCTAATCCTTGTCATATCAGGAAGCGGTCGAACACCCATAGTTAAGGCCATTCTTGAAAGTTATCTTGATCAGAATCCAAAAATAATTTCCATCACAAGCTATCCTGAAAGCTGGCTTGGTCGCATAAGTGACCTTGTAGTCCAATTAATCGGTCGTACAAAAATTGACATTGCTCGCAGGGAGATGGGTGAAGAGGCTAGTCTGACACCCGAAGGAACCCAATTCGAAATTGCAACAGCGGTTTTTCTAGATGGTGTCATCGCTGAGCTTGTCATGCATTATAAGAAGTCCAATGCAGACCTTGCAGCTCGACATTCTCAACCAACATAAAATACTCCTCCAAAAACTCAACTTGGTTATAGGTTCGAAACATCTTTAAGCAGAAAACTTGGCATCAGGGAAAACGAGGTAACCGAAGTGTCACGAAGTTATCTTTGTCCACTCTTTGTCTGGAAAACCGGAAAATTACTTGCCCAGATTCACCAAGCGCTTACAGACAAATGGGAAGTAAGAATGAACCCAACTGGCGATGAAATGGTCGAATTACGAATTTCGCCAGGCGGCAACATTGAACCACTTACACTCAATTTGAATGTGGTCACAGGTAAGGCAATATGGGGCTATATTGACTTGCCAATTCTCGCTAATCAGGAAACGATCCTCCAAGAAATAACAGAGATTCTGAAGAAATCTACAGGAGCCACTATTGGACCGGTCAAGAGCCACGTAAAATTCAAGTATGATGGTGAAAGCGTGGAAACAGAGACTACAACGGCAAATGTTCACAGTTGGGAAATCAACTATGGACTTCGTTACTCCCTTGACCAAATACTTCGATTCATCACCGCGATTGATAGTGTGATAAGAAATAAGGGTGGACAGGCCCTTGAAGGAAATGAATTTTTTGTTATCTACCGTGATGGGCAACTTCATCTACAGGATACAACACTTAGCTTTGTATTAGTTACTGCTTGGGGCTATTACAGTGCCTTTCTCTACATAGGTGAGGAAAATCTAGAATTGCATATTGTAGATGAAGAGGAAAAAGAGTTCCCAGAACAAGAATTCGATGCAATAGTGAAGGCAGCAACAGAACTCTTCGAGACAGATAAGGAAATTACACTCAAAGCCACTGAATAGCTATCAAGGGAGGTCACTCTTCTGACTCAAATGGAAAACGAGGGAAGAGAAGCTAGTCTACCTAAGCTGCCCTTAACATTTCAAGTAGCCGTGCTAGCTATTTTTGCAGCTCTGGGTGTTGTATTACGCCAAGTAGCTATTCCAACAGCGAGTCCATATGTGACACTTACGCCAGGATTCACCATCCCGCTCCTGACCGGGATTGTGTTGGGACCAATAGGGGGTTTTGTGTGTGGACTAGCAGTTGGAATAAGTGGAGCAATTTGGGAACCTGCAATAATCCCTGTTATAGGAAACATTGCTTTGGGATTAAGCACAGGGATTCCCACTCTTGCCAGGAGGAGATTACCGTATCTTCTTTGGGCAAGTATTTGTTTTATCTCAGCAATCGTAATTGGTGGATTTTTGCCAACATTCGGAGGAGAGGTCATTTACGGAATTGTTCCTATTGCTGCAGTTCTTGACGCAAGTTTAGATGCTGCACAGGCGGCAATCTGGGTAATTATTGCGCTCCTTCTTGATGCAAGGGTCATACAGCCATTGCTAGAACGTCTACTGCACTATTTCCCTAGCTAAACGGTGCAGTTAAAAGGTTCGTATAAACAATCATTCCCAATTACATTACTAACTCTTGTGGAGTAAATGAAAATGCATGATGATTTCGAAGAAGATACTTCCGCGGAAATGACGCATGAAAAACCTGTACCAACAACGGAGATTAACGAGGTTACAATTAGAAGCTATCCAAAAACTGTACTATTCTATCCAACAGCTTTCGTGTCACTGATATTTGCTATAGTTACATGGATATTGCCATATACCATTTTAGGATTATACCCAGCCCTGCTCTATTCTTGGCAGACTACGATAGGCT
>JABXGU010000404.1 GCA_016550415.1 archaeon
CAGCGGATTTCCTTGAAGATTGGTACAAACAGTAAATTAAGAAAAAAGATTAAAATGACAAACAAGTTAGTTCGCTTCGCTCACATCGGCCCACCCTGGTGCGACATCAGAATAATAACCGATGCCATGTGAAAACCCGGTCTGGGCCAGGGCAGGCCATCATTGCATTGTTCCTCGATGGAATTTGCAATAGCATCTATAATAAATACTTACCATTTCAATAGGTTGTAGAAATTCTGAGACGTCAAATTAAACGTGTCAGATGTGCAAACCCCGTTAAGAATTAGGAGGATGCAGCCAAATAAGCACAGAGAGGTAATGCTATGGGAAAGAGCATGACTCAAAAGATTTTGGAGCAACATATTGTGGTAGGAAAATTCGAACCGAATACGGAGATAGCCATCAAAATAGACCAGACACTGACACAGGATGCAACAGGCACCATGGCATACCTTCAATTCGAGGCTATGGGTGTTCAGAAGGTCAAGACAGAGTTGTCGGTCAGCTACATTGATCATAACACAGTTCAAATCGGTTTTGAGAACGCTGATGATCATAGATATCTTCAGAGCATTGCTGCGAAATATGGCATTATCCTGTCAAGGGCAGGAAACGGCATCTGTCACCAAGTCCATTTAGAGCGGTTTGGAAAGCCGGGAAAGACCTTGCTTGGCTCTGATTCTCATACACCAACTTGTGGGGGAATCGGCATGATGGCTATTGGAGCTGGTGGGTTGGACGTCGCCGTTGCCATGGCAGGGGGGCCATTTTATTTAACCTGCCCAAGAGCTATAAAAGTCAATCTACAAGGCAAACTCAAACCATGGGTTGCAGCAAAGGACGTGGTCCTAAGGATCTTGGAGATCTTCACTACGAAGGGCAACGTAGGGTGCTTATTTGAGTATGGTGGCGAGGGCGTGAGCACTTTGTCGGTGCCTGAAAGGGCTACTATAACGAATATGGGCGCAGAATGCGGCGTAACCACATCTGTATTTCCAAGTGATGAAACCACAAGGCGATTCCTCAAGGCCCAGGGTCGTGAACAAGATTGGGTCGAAATCAAGGCAGATGAGGATGCAGACTACGATCGGGTTATCGATCTTGACCTTAGTGAGATTGTACCACTTACAGCATATCCGCATAGCCCTGGAAATATCAAGACGGTAAAGGAAATGGAAGGTATGGCTGTAGACCAGGTTTGCCTGGGAAGTTGCACCAATTCTTCGTACAAGGATTTGATGACCGCTGCAAGAATACTGAAGGGGAAAAAGGCTCATCCAAACGTTGGTTTTGTCATTGCGCCTGGTTCAAAACAAGTACTGGAAAATATACTCAGAGAGGGTGCATTGGCAGACCTAATATCTGCAGGGGCCAGAATTGCAGAATCAGCATGCGGATTTTGTATAGGGAACAGTCAGTCGCCAAAAACCGATGCAGTATCCATAAGGACAAGTAATAGAAATTTCCTTGGCCGCTCTGGTACGAAAAGCGCTCAGGTCTATCTTACCAGCCCTGAGACGGCTGCCGCAGCAGTAATTACTGGTAAGATGACTGATCCGCGTGATCTTGAGGATATGGGGGTGACATATCCGGATATCAAGATGCCAGAAACGTTCTATATCGATGACAGCATGTTCATATATCCCTCACAGCATCCCGAGGGTGAGGAGATATACCGAGGGCCAAACATCGGCGATCCGCCAAAGAGCGAACCAATGCCGGAGACAATCACCGGTGAGGTCACAATCAAGGTTGGGGACAAGGTGACTACCGACCACATAATACCGGCAGGCAGCAAGATGAAATACCGTTCAAACGTTCCGAAGTACTCCGAGTTTGTATTTGAAGTCATCGATCCGAAATTCCATGATAGGGCATCAAGGATACGTGACACTGGGAAACACAACGTTATCGTGGGTGGTTTAAGTTACGGTCAGGGTTCATCCCGTGAGCATGCTGCCCTATGCCCGATGTATCTCGGGATAAGAGCAGTCATTGCCAAATCAGTGGAGAGAATCCATATGGCCAATCTCATCAATTTCGGGATAATTCCCCTGACGTTCAAAGACGACAGCGACTACGATAGGATAGAACAAGGAGATGAAATAGAGATTCCAAATATAAGAGACATAATCAAAGATGGGGGGGCTGTAGTCGTAAAAAACAAGACAAAGGGCACCGAGTTCGAAGTAGATTATACTCTTTCGGACAGACAGAAGAAGATCATTCTCGCAGGCGGTACACTTGCATATATGAGCGCAGGAAGCATTTGAGCGTTGCGGTCAGAGGCTTAGCCTATTGTAACTTGGTCAAGACGGTACAGGCTGTTGCCCAAATCCCTTTTCGCCTGTTCTGAAACGTTTTTCAATA
>JABXGU010000405.1 GCA_016550415.1 archaeon
AGTGCACGACTGATCCAGCTGTGTAAAGAAGCACACCCTTTGCTAGACCGTGCGTTAGTATGTGAAAGAGAGCACCTGTAATTCCGAATATGTTCATGGTGCTGAACCCAAGAAGGATGTAACCTATCTGGTTTACCGAACTATAGGCGAGGACACGTTTGTAATCTGTCTGAACTAATGCCATGCCTGCTCCCCATAGCATCGTAATGATGGCTAGAACTGCAAGTAGCAGGGAGGCTTGGAGAACCACAAGTGGGAAGAAGGAGAACGTTATTCGAATAAACCCATAAGCTCCTGTTTTAATCATCACTGCACTTAGCAAAGCGTGGATTGGTACTGGGGCTTCGCCGTGAAAGTCTGGCAGCCATGAATGGAGGGGGAATATTGCCATTTTCACGAAAAACCCGATTGAGAAGAGTAGAGCAAGACTCTGCATGATGAAAAAGCTGGTTGAAGCCAGAGGACCAAGTATTGCAGGAAGTTCAAAAATATTCAGTGTAGGCGTTCCCAGAGCACTTGTGATTCCAAACACCCAGAAAATTGCCGCGAGGATACAGATGGCGCCGATGAAGACATAGAGAATATATTTTATGCCAATAATTTTGGCTTTCTTGGTTCCCCAATTGGAGACAAGGAAGTAAGCTGGAATGTTCATACCTTCGAAGAAGATGAAGAAAACAATCAGGTTGGTTGCCATGGTTACTCCAAGCATGCCAACGGCAAAGAGGAGAAGGAGAACAAAGTACATGGCAAAATCATGCTTGTCTTTAATGTATTCAATGCTGTAGATTGCTGAGGCTGTACATAATCCAACAATTGCAAGGGAAAGTGGGAGGCTAAGCGGATCTGCTAGGAGTGAGAATTCAACGACGACTGGACCAATAGAGAACCAATAATATTCTTCGTAGACAGGCTGTCCAACCATTAAAACTATGCTAAGAACGTAGAATAAAATAATGAAGGAAATTGCCAGAGCAATCGAGGCAATGATACCAGCCCCCTTTCGGCTAAGGGGTTTTCCGATTAAAATCGTAAGAAGGACGAGTATTCCAGCGATTACTGGAATTAGTAGTGATAGAAGCAAGAATGGAAATGGCAGTGGAATTCCTGGTAACATTGTTAGAGCCCTCCGAGATTGAGTACCCAGTGTCCAATCAGTGTTAGCACTAGGTCAGGCCAAATTCCCAAGATAAGCACAAGGAGTGTCATGAGGATGAAAGGAATTGTTTGCCAGGGTGATGGATCCTTCGTCTTGGGATATTCAGTTCCAGGTGGTGATACAAAGAGTTTGTAGATTGGTCCTAGCACATAGGCAAAAGTTACTAAAATTGCGATCGCACCAATGAGCGCCACAATTAGTGCGCTTGATACTGTGAAAATTCCAAGGAAGATGAGGATTTCACTTATGAACCCACTCAAGGGTGGGATACCCGCCAAGGCTAGTGCTGTTAGTAGGAAAGTTATACCGGTTATTGGCATCTTTGTGCCCAAACCTCGAAGGGAATCAACATCCGTTGTTTTTAGAACCATGAGGTAAGCCCCAGCGGTAAGGAAGAGGGCTGATTTGATAATCGCTGAATTGATTATATGAAAGGCTGTACCGGCGAGTCCAAGGACTGAGACTGAAGCAACACCGAGAAGGATGTATCCACCCTGACTTATGCTAGAATATGCCCATCGACGTTTGAATTCACTCTGACCAAGAGCTATGTATCCACCATAAATTATCGA
>JABXGU010000406.1 GCA_016550415.1 archaeon
ATGGCTTACCTAGAGGCAATTCAGGCAGGAGTAGATGTGGTTGATACTGCAGTTTCATCACTAGCCCTGGCAACCTCTCAGCCGCCATGTGAGACTTTGGTTGCAGTACTAAAGGGGACACCATGGGATACTGGATTGGATTTAGAATTGTTATCTGAAATTGCCGCATACATCCGAGATATCCGTATGGAATATGAGGCATATGAATGCGGCTTCTCAGGAGTGGACACGAATGTGCTCCAGTTTCAAATTCCGGGAGGTATGATGTCAAACCTGATTAACCAATTGCGAGAGCAACAGGCACTTGATCGGCTACAAGAGGTGCTAGATGAGGTGCCCCATGTCAGAAAGGAGCTAGGTTATCCTCCGCTGGTTACACCTTCAAGCCAGTTGGTGGGAACCCAGGCGACACTAAATGTGCTATTGGGTGAACGATACAAGACTGTCCCTGAGGAGGTCAAGCAGTATGTTCGTGGATTTTATGGACGTCCACCTGCACCAATAGATCCAGATGTGCAACGTAAGATAATCGGTGATGAAGAGCCCATTACTTGTCGCCCTGCGGATTTGTTAGAGTCTGCCATTCCAAAGGCACGACGAGAACTGAAAGGCATTACACAAGACATCGAAGACATTATTGCTTACATTCTTTTCCCTCAACCTGCGAAGGAGTTTTTTGAGCACCGAAATCGTCAGCAAGCACTTGACCAACTTAAGCCAGAGCATATTGCCGCCATTGCCGCAACTCTATTTGAAGTACGACCAGAACCATTGAGTTTGCCCTCTATTCGACGTTCAAGTATTAACGGTCCTAATCCTTGGGTTTTAGCAGGACGTCGAGAAGCTATGGGAGGCGAATAGTAACTGGAATGAAAACAAGGATGGCACAGCTGTGAAACGAAAATTTGAACTCACAATAGACGAAAACACAATTCCAGTTAGTGTCAGCGATTCTGATGGTGGGAAACTTACAATCACCATCGGAGAAGACACCTATTCAGCCAGTGTCATCGATGGTAACCGTGAAAAGGGCATTTTCCAGATAGCCATTGGGAAAGAAAAATTCGAGATTCATATTTCACCTAAATCTGGGTCTAAAGATTTCTCATTGACTGTTAATGGTCAGAAATATACTGCCGTACTCAAACCCATTGGCGTGACCCCCGAACCTATTATTCGTGTAGCAAAGCCCGTCCCAGTAGCATCTAGAACCCCCCTAGAAACCTCCTCTTCTATTACTGCTGTTCCTACTACGGTGACACTTGGAACTGTAACTGCACCATTGCCTGGGCGAATCGTCGATGTAAATGTTTCAGTTGGAGATAAGGTGAAACGGGGTGACGTCATTCTCGTTTTAGAAGCAATGAAAATGTTGAATCAAATTCGTGCTTCTCAGGATGGGATTGTAAGTGAAGTACATGTTCAGGCTGGAAAACCTGTAGAGAAAGGGCAGCCTCTTGTCACTATAAAATGACACTTAGTTTTATTTTTGCGAGGAATTTGACTTTAGAAATTCATCTTTAGAACTTTGGGAAAGTTTTAGTAACTAAGGTTGAATCGTCTAACTGGGTTTTCTAATATGGCATGTCCAATGTATGATGCGGAAAATAACATGTGTAAGCAGCTGAACAGGAAATTCCCTGAAGGCGCACGGTTACCCTGTGAATATGTTAATGATCCTAAGCAATGTCCGATAGTTATGATGCATTCTTAGCGCTGAGAATTGATTGTTACTTCTTCTCTATGATTGCCAAAACCATTAAAGCAGAAAGAGTCCTATCTGAAGCCAGTTCTCGCCAAGGTTTCAACTCTTATTGAAAGCGGAAACCTAGAAGAATAGGTTATGGATGGCTTTAGTGATGGTCGAAAAGGATGATGGAACAGTATCCCGTTTGAAGAGAAACTGGGAAACGGGTACACTTCAGAAAACGTTGGATAAGGCACCTGAACGCTCTGAGCGATTCATCACAACTTCGAGTCGACCCATTGCAAGACTATATACACCAACAGATATTGCCAATCTTGATTATGAGCGGGACTTGGGATTTCCAGGACAATATCCATTTATACGCGGCGTCTACCCAACATTGTACCGAGGCCGCCTATGGACTATGCGGATGTTCGCGGGGTTTGGCACAGCCGAACAGACCAATGAACGTTATCGTTACCTACTCCAACAGGGTCAGACTGGATTAAGTGTTGCATTTCACCTGCCTACCATTCAAGGAATGGATTCGGATAATCCAATGGCTGATGGTGAGATTGGTCGTTGTGGCGTGGCAGTGGATTCCCTAGCTGATATGGAGATTCTTTTCCGTGATATTCCGTTGGATAAAGTTACTACATCTATGACCATCAACGCCCCTGCCTCTGTCTTACTTTGCTTTTACATTGCTGCAGCTGAGAAGCAAGGTGTTCCCTCTACTAAAATTGGAGGAACTATCCAGAACGATATCCTCAAAGAATACATGGCTCAAAAGACATGGATTTTCCCCCCAGAGCCTTCACTCCGGATTATCACAGATATCCTCAGTTTTTGTACGAAGAATGTTCCTCGTTGGAACACTATCAGCATTAGCGGGTATCATATTCGCGAAGCGGGAAGCACTGCTGTACAAGAACTAGCCTTCACATTAGCAAATGGCTTAGCATATGTGCAAGCAGGGATTGATGCAGGTCTTGATGTGGACAAATTCGCACCACGGCTCTCCTTCTTCTTTAATGCACACAACGATCTATTCGAAGAAATTGCCAAATACCGAGCAGCACGACGAATTTGGGCAAGAGAGATGCGCGACCGATTTAGAGCCAAAAAAACCAATTCGATGTTAATGCGTTTTCATACTCAGACAGCAGGTTGCAGTCTTACAGCACAACAGCCAGAAAATAATATTATCCGAACAACGATTCAGGGTCTGGCTGCAGTTCTTGGAGGTACACAGTCACTTCATACAAACTCAATGGATGAAGCCTGGGCGTTACCAACAGAAAAAGCAGCAACAATTGCACTCAGAACCCAGCAAATTCTAGCCCATGAAAGTGGTGTGGCCAACACTATTGACCCCCTTGGTGGATCTTATTTCATTGAAGCATTAACCCAGGAGATGGAGGAAGAAACCTATCGATACTTTGATAAAATTGAGAAGTTGGGCGGCGTTATCGCGGGTATCGAAAAGGGATTTTTCCAAAGGGAGATTGCAGAGGCAGCTTTTCGGTATCAACGAGAAATCGAGGAAAAGGAACGAATCATTGTTGGTGTCAATGAATACGTATCCGATGAAGCATTGATTATCCCAGTCCTTAAAATCGATCCCAAAGTTGAAGAACGCCAACTGAAACGACTCCGAAAAACTCGAAGAACCCGTAATAACAGATAGGTGGAGCAGCTATTAGATAAACTTCGTAAAGCTGCTGAAGGTACTGATAATCTTATTCCCCACATTCTGGCAGCAGTTAAAGCTTATGCAACAGTAGGAGAAATCTGCGATGCCTTACGTAGTGTCTATGGCGAGTACGAAGAACCCATCATCTTCTAATAGCATCTACAAGAAAATGGAGATATTATAGATGACCGAAACTGAACGGAAAATCAGGATATTAATTGCAAAGCCAGGCTTGGATGGACACGATAGGGGCGCTAAAGTGGTCGCTAGAGCCTTACGTGATTCCGGATTTGAAGTGATTTACACAGGGCTACGTCAGACTCCAGAACAGATAGCTGAGGCAGCCCTTCAAGAAGATGTGGATGTCGTTGGACTTAGCATTCTTTCGGGTGCACATATGAAGCTTTTTCCCAAGATTATGAAGCTTCTAGCAAAGAAAGGGATGGACAATATCTTGGTAATTGCAGGTGGTATTATCCCTGAGGATGATGTTGAACCGTTAAAGAAGCTGGGTATAAAAGCAATCTTTGGTCCTGGAACGCCTACAGGAGAAATCGTCAAATTCATACGAAAACATGTTAAATAGCCAAATAATAGGGCAGTTTGTCTTCAATGTCGATAGATATTGGATCCCTGGTTCAGCAACTACTGCAAGGTAATCGACGGGCAGCAGCCCGTTTAATGACACTTGCTGAATCCAACTCACCTGAAGCACACACTGCAATTAAGCAGCTTTTTTCACATACAGGTAAGGCACACATTATTGGCATCACTGGACCCCCGGGTTCAGGAAAGAGTACCTTAGTTGATAAGTTAATCAGTGCTTTCCGAGCTCAAGAGAAGCGAGTGGGTGTGGTTGCCATTGACCCCAGTAGTCCTTTTACCGGCGGAGCCTTACTTGGAGACCGTATTCGTATGAGCCGGTTTGCCTCAGATCATGACGTTTTTATCAGGAGCATGGGTTCACGAGGTAGTTTGGGTGGTTTAGCATGGGCAACATATGACGTTGTTCATATCCTAGATGCACTAGGTAAAGAAATCATCTTAGTAGAAACAGTAGG
>JABXGU010000407.1 GCA_016550415.1 archaeon
CTGGAGGCTTTCATTTGGTCCACTGATGCTGCTGGAAACGCAAAGTCATCGTTCAACGTAACAGAAAGTGTGTACCTGAAAGGAGCTGGTTTTCCAGAAGACAGTGAAGTGACAGTGTACTTGATTCCAGATGGAGCAGATGCTACCCCAGCTAATTCCGTGGCAAACACCTCCGTTACATCAAACAGCACAGGCGGAATCCCGGTCACGATGGCGTGGTCGCAGCTATCAGCGTTAGGTGAATACGACATCTGGGTGGACACCAATCAAAATGACGTGTTTGATGCTGGAGACTTTTGGAACAGCCAGTCTGTTGGCATTTACGGAATTACGGTGATACCAGAATTCTCGGTGATGATGGTGCTTCCTTTGTTAACCATCTTCTTGATTGCCGCTCTGTTCTACAAGCGAAGAGCACTCAAAACAAGAACTCACTGACGCCCCTCTCTTTTTTCCTGTAAATCATGGATTCTAATTGGCTTGTATTTCTCAGGTTTAATTACTTCAGTTTCAGGGAATATTTTTTCCATGATGCTTTTAAATTGCGTCATTTCCTGCTTCCGCCCATGGATGGGGACTGCGATTCTAGGGGACAAATCCATGACTGTGGCGAGGGCTGTGGCGGGGGAACAGGTTGTAGCGGTGCCTACGGGGACGAATGCGATGTCAGCAGACGCGTTTTTCTGTCGCCAATAGCCGGAGTCACCGCCGTGAAATATCTTGGTGGTCCCGAGGTTAATCAGATACTGTGTTATGGGTCCGACATGAATACCTGGTAGAGCCGTCACCTCCGCTACATCAATGCAGAAGGTTGCTGATTTGGATGCAGGATCTGCTCTCGTAAGAGTATTCGATGGAATATGGGGTTTCAGTTCTTCAAATGAAGCGACATCTGCCACAACGTGGGGTTGAGTCTGTGTGATTAGTTCTAAAGCGTGGTCTTTCTTGAAGTGATCCCAGTGGTTGTGAGTGAACAGTAAGAGATCCAAGTGTCCGATTACAGATATCTCGGGGGAGCTGAGGCTTTTGCCTGGATCAATTGCTATTATGAGATCATTCGATTTCAAGAGTATGCTACTATATCCTAGGAAGAGGAAAGCTAGGTCGTTACGTTCGAGGTTAATTTCTCGAAGTGCGGTGATGGCTTCAATCGAGTTTCTAGGCACTCTCTTCCACCAGCGGACCCGAACTCAGACTTGCCCTTTTTTCCAACATATGTGTATCGACTCAACTACAAAGGATCGAATGTGGATGCATAGAAGCCTTCTCCTGAAGGCTCGAGCACATTAAGCAGTAGAAAGAGGT
Organism: archaeon; assembly: GCA_016550415.1. The sequence continues at coordinate 1,306 of JABXGU010000407.1, forward strand.
GGTTGGGAAAGAGGGGTGTTACAAGGGAGTGGCGTGCATCATTGCAGCGTGCGTTTGATGGGGAGCACTGGGCATAATTGTCTTCACATTAGAGCTTCCTTGGAACTCTGTTCCGTCAATGAGTGTCCCTGTTATTGTGAGGGTGACTTCGTTGAATCTGGTCTGTTGTTGTTCACTTAAGATGAGGTCAATCACGTCTTGTCTTTTGAACCTAACGAGTAGACCACCACAGCCCTCGAGGGTTTCTGACTGAACTAAGACCACATCAGGAGATATAGTGCCGTTTAACCGAATTGTAGATGCGTTAACATCATTGACAACATAACCATCGGGTGGTGAGATGAATGTATTTACCCACCGACCGTGGCTCCGCAGATTCAGGGTCTCAATGTTTACGCGTACGACTGAATTGAGTTCAGGTGGACAGGCTGTTGCACCGAGACGTGCGATCACTTGAACCACGTCAAACACGTCAATTTCGCCATCTGCCACGAGATCCAGATTCGTGCCTAGGCCTAACTCCCTCATTACATGTATCCGCATACCATAACGGTCGGCTAGAATCAGAACGTCGTAGATATCTACAATGCCATCGCCGTTCAGGTCTTCAAGCAATGGATCCGAACAAGCAGCCATCGAAAGAGGAATTAGCAGGAGGACCGAGAGAAGCACGGCGAGAGAGCTAACGGTCGTTGACTTCAATAATTTCTTACGATACAATATATTCACTTCAATAAGATTTTCTGCGAGTGGAGAATATTAGTCTCCTTTCGAAAGTCGACATGTTCCAGAATGGAATGCATTCACTTATCTTCTGAACTACCGTTTCACCAAGGAAGTGCGTGGAAAAAAAAGAGTTTTGCGTGCATTTCTAACAGTAACATCATCTGATCATCTGATTATCTTCCAGAAATAACTTCCAGAAAACCTATCAAGCCTGAAAACAG
>JABXGU010000408.1 GCA_016550415.1 archaeon
CAACTGGTGTATGGGCTAACCAGATTTTATCCCTAAATTCTGACGAAGCTGAGAAAGTAATACGACCAACGAAAGGTGTTCACTTAGCGTATCATAGAAAGGATTTCCCTATCAACGATACCGTAGCAATAAACTCCATTGATGACCGCCGATTCTTCTTTGCCATTCGACGGAATGAGTGGGTACTTGTTGGCACAACAGACACCGATTTTGCAGGGGACCCAGCAGAGGTGTACTGCACTCGTGAGGATGCTGATTACCTTCGACGAACTATCAGAATTCTGTTTCCAAAGGCAAAAATTGATGATCGTAATATCCATGGGAGTTACGCAGGACTGCGACCATTAGTCGCAGAGACTGGAAAAGCGGAAAGTGACGTTTCCCGGAACCACACGGTGCTAGAACGAAAAGATGGCTTGTACAGTCTCCTTGGAGGGAAACTCACCACCTTCCGTAAAATGGCAGAGGACCTCTTGTTAGACCATGTGCGAAAAGCGCATACAAAGCATAACTTACCGAAATTCTTAGGAAAGAAAAACCTCACAAAAATTGCTTATGCCATAACACTCTCAGAAAGCGATTGGAACTCATTGCCCGAAGTACAGAAGTCAACACTTTCACCTTTCATTCTTAAACATCTCTATCAACAATATGGTCGGGGTGGTAAAACAATCCTCCAATTAATCGAGAGCCAACCCGAATTAGCAACCCGGATACTAGATGTGTCGGAATATCCCATCGAAGTGGCACCTTGGATTGAAGCCGAAATCGATTATATACTATGCCATGAAGCTCCACTCCGCATCGAGGACGTGCTTTGCAGGCGCATGGAAATTAGCTGGTTGGTTCGTCCTGAATTTCAAGCGCAAATCGCAGAAAAGGTCGCGAATCATATGGGAAGAATTCTTGGGTGGTCCCCCCAAACCAAAAAGGAAGAAATTGCCAACTATTTGGAGATCATCCGGAAGAACTGTTTCTTTTATGAAGGGAAGATACCAGTTCCACGATAGCATAATATCCAAGAACACAATTTTCGAAACCCCACAACTTTTTGAGGATAAGACGAGGACCTAGACAAGGGCATCATAAATATGACAGCGCGGTCTTGGTTCCACACAGATAAGCTGTGGATTCTCGTCACGATTATTCTGTTTGTCTTAGCTTCAGGTGCCCATATCTGGATACAGCTTGTAGGAGGATACAGCGCGGGTTCATACCTAGACATGATTCCCCACTTCCTATTCGGTGCAGCAATTTGCGCATTCCTCCTGAACTTCAACCTAGCCCGATCCTGGAAGAAGACACTCCCAATCGTTCCGCCACTCCTCTTGGTAATCCTCCCAGCAATCTTTTACACTCTCGCCGTAGCTTTCGCCTGGGAAATGTTCGAAGAATTTCTTTCCATCTTCTTTCCATGGCTCGGGATTTATTCCAATTTCTGGTGGAATGGAGTCCGCGACATTATCATGGGACTTCTAGGAGCCACATTAACCGCAGGACTATACTTATGGCATTTCCCCGTCCTCTTGGAACAGCAGACTGCATTTGAAAAAGTGACGCCAAGAAGGCGTGGTCTGGGATACATTCCAGGTAAAAGTGCAATGCAATACTGTGAAAACTGTGGATCTGTAATAGAACCAGGTTCAAAACATTGTTCTCATTGTGGTCATAGGCTCTAACTTAAGATAATTATCAGAATTTTCGCTGGAACATAAAGATATTCAAGGGTCACTCATGTATTATGACAAATTCTGGTGAAATCCATGAGTAGTGATCCTGTATATGAACGATTGCGAGAGCATCTCGACAATCTTCCGGTTGGGTACCCGAAAACAGAATCAGGAGTAGAAATTCGAATACTAAAACAGCTTTTCACTGAAGAAGAGGCTGAGATGGCCATCCACTTAACCTATATTTCTGAAACAGTTGACCAAATTGCTCAACGAGCGGGTCGAACCCCCGATGAGATTAAACCATTACTAGAACAACTAGCTGACAAGG
>JABXGU010000409.1 GCA_016550415.1 archaeon
TAAGCCCAAACAATTCATTTTCCTGGCACTTCTTGAAAATATCCATCATACCGTTTGGATAAGCTACTTTCTTGGTTTCGGGATTAAAGGTGGCTCCTTCCTGATCCCAACTCTCATCCATGTCTTTTTCCTTAATTTCGTTAGTAACCAGCTCGTCAACCATCTCTAGAATCATCTTATTTTGTTCGGCCTCTTCTTTGCCAAAATTGAATGTTTTGAGAATCTTCAGAATCCCTTTCAACATTATCACCGCAAAATAAGCACTATAGCCTATACATCGTATTTTGAGGGAGGACCAGAATCTTGGTATAAATTAATGGTGTCCCTTTTGGGGACCGATTGAGGTGGAGAAAACAAAGTATAAACAAATATCAGCTTACTAGGACCCATTTGGGCATTATCAATTTCGAAACCTCAAGATTAGCAGTAATACTAAGCCAAAAATGACTAAGAGCAATCCAAAACCTGGAGACGCGGTAATTGAGCTAGTGATGCCAATGGATGTTGACCTGTCATTATTCATAGCTTTTTTCTGAATCCGTCAATCATTGCCACACCTTGGTTATTCTTCTTCTCGCCAAACATCTTCCCTCATGCGTCTTCTAAGCTGTTTTAGCTGTTCTTTGATGTTAGTATAGCGCAGCGCAAAAATGCCTCCAACAATTAAAGCCAATAAGCCTCCTCCCATTAGGAGCATAATCCACTCATTCACTCCTATGCTCGGATCTTCCTTATGTAGACTCATCAGCCCGAAATAAGTCAAATGATCGGGCCGCGACCAGATAACCTCGTTCTCATAATCAACACCTGTTTCATTAACGATTTCCCAGCGATTTTCAGATTCATCATAGTAGTAGATCCGAACACCAGCGGGGTCTTGATTCTCTGGCAATCCTGCGAATGAAACATTAATCCATAGCTCACTAAGAGGTGATTGATTGGAAAGAGAAATGTCCAGATAAATTCCAAGGGGATCCAACGTTGATTGTGCCTTAGGCCCGCTAGATATTTGCTTGATCGTTAGAATGGCTGTAGTCCACACGCCAATGTTCACAGTGATGCTATCGCTAACCTCATAGGTATTGTTGGTTCCGGTTACCTGGTCCACAATTTCGATGAGCACATTTGAATCGCGAGCAATTGTGAAAGTGACTGTTTCTTGCCCCTCATTGCCTACCGCGTCCTTTCCATAGGCATATAACGTGTAAGTGCCATCCGCAAGGTCAATCTGGACTGGAATTATCCAAGTGGTATTTTCATAACCACTCGGGCCAACCAATCGATACCAATAGTGAACAGCATCGCCTGAGAAGGTTACATTGATCGTCGGTATGCAATAAGTGGTATTCAAAGGATGGTCAATAATCACAATCGGCGGTGTCGTGTCGATAACGAAAATCACCCAAGCATGCGCCTCATTTCCAGCGGAGTCGTTTCCATACGCATGCAAGGTGTAGGTGCCGTCACCTAGCGTTTGGTTCACGCTAGCACTCCAACTTCGATTCGTTGTGTCGACAGATTCAATGTAATACCAGTATTGAA
>JABXGU010000410.1 GCA_016550415.1 archaeon
ACAAATCATCTTCAACGTCATTGTTAAGAAACAGCATCTATGTCTTCGAATTCAATGTAATTCGTACATAAGACAGGAAAAATTAGATGAGAAAAAGGCTAAAAACTACTGAACAAGGCATATCTAGCTCGCGAACGAATGATTCAATTCGATTAAGCCACTGATATTAATCAAAAATTACCCTGAAGAAAAATTAACCCTAATTTTGAGTCGACACGAATTCAAGAAACCACATTTTTTAGAATAATACTATTATCGCAAAAACTTGAAAAAAGGGAGAGGAGTGGAGGAATATTCCTCCACATTTTATTATTTACTCGTTCCACGTCGTTTCAGAAACAGATAGATGATAATGATGACGACGATTACGATGATTGCGACAAGTGCAACAATCCACCACCACCAAGGTAACGGCGGTATTAGCGGAGGTGGTGCAGAAAGGGCTTCGATGTCGGCTTGTGCAGGAACACCAGTATATGTTGTGCCTGGAAGTCCATGATATGTCGTGCTGAAGGATAGGGTGTAGTTTCCTGTACCTGTGACATTGACATGCCAGGTTAGGGCTGTGAAATCACCGGGAACGATGTTAAACGGCAGGGTAGCCGGATCCATCAAGGTCCCTAAACCCGAAGGTACATTCACCGTGATTTCGCCCATGACTGCTTCAGAGAAGCCAAGGTTCGCCACCTCTGCATGGAATGTAAGGATTTCTCCTTCCGTGACGTTGACTGGAACAACAGGAGTGATAGCACAGATAGGTCGCATCATAAAGGCGATTTCATTAATCCATAGTTCTAGGTTGTCAGGATAGGCTGAATCGTCGAGGTCTCCACTGAACTCGTCAATCAGGTAGCCATTGTATAAGGTTCGGAGGTCATTGCGAAGTACAATTGACGCATTGTCGACGGCTGGAATTGGTGTAAACCCAGCGAGAGCTGTGGCATTACTGAAGACGGTGAGCATATCTGCTTCATCTCCATAGTCCAGACTGGGAGTGAAATTAGCGGCGCCATACATTATGGGTTGATTGAAAATATCATGACTGTGGTCCCAGATGAATAGATCTGCTCCATCTGGTGGGTCATCGGCAAATGCGAAGCCCAGTTGCCGCCAGAGTGGATCGGTGGGAAGATTGTCGACTGGGTAGCTGGACATGAGGAAATGTCCACCAGCCTCTATGTAGTCCACGATGTCTCCATAATAGGAGTCAATACTCCACCAGGGATTATCCACGATGACAAGATCCCAGGGGTCAGTGTGTAACGAGAGATTTAGGAAAACGTCATTCCATGTTAGATAGAAGGGAATTCCAAGGTCATTTAGGGCGTCACATACTGGAGTTCGGTAGTAGTTCGGACTCCAAGGTTCATCGACGTAAAGCAGGACGTTTGCTGTTGCGGCGGATAACCAGTTTATGGTATTCACTGCAAACATGTCATTATCAAGGGTTGTATAATGAGTGAAGTCAGGCCAATTGATATCACTGGTAAGAATCACACGACCCTGTCCAAAAGTTTGCCCCGAGATCATGATATTCGACGCAATCCGTCCAATCGAATACGCTGAACCGGTAACATTGATGTATCCATGGTAGTCCCATTCCAAGTCTGCAACGGCCTCTAAGGTTGGGTGCAGATCAAAATCGTTCACAGTGTCAGTTGATGAAGCACCGAGGCTTGTATTCATTTCCATGTCGAAGCTATTCAACAAGAAGTTAATACGAAGAATAGGGTCAAGGAAGCCACCCAGTAGCGGGTTTTCACCCAGAATGAGTGCGCTACCGCCCTGATTGACCCAGGTGTTAAATGCCGTTCGATCACTAGTGGTATAATCAGCATCAGGTGCGCAAATGATGAGCACATCATACGGACCTAGACGGGTTTGGGTAAAGTTCCCAGAAGCTGAGGGATAGAGCTTATCAAAGGTATATCGGCGATTAACTAGGTTGTCACGAAACATATAGTAAAATCCAGGAAATGTTGTCAGAGCGTCCCATGCATCAACTCCAAGTCGTGGAGGGTGCGATAGATCAAATGCAACACGGGCCTTTGGTCGTGGACAGAGCCAGTCACAGGCATCCACGACAAGATCTTCCATGTTTGCAGGAACAGGTCCCATTAAGGGGGCCTGCACAAAGCGTCCACCCTTTGTACTGGAATCATACGCAACGAGGCTCGCCCAATTCGGATATCCAGCCTTATAGGCAAGAAGCACAACTTCGCCAGCAGCCGACGAGGCTCCGAGGGCAGACCAATCAAATGCGCCATAATCCATGTTTGTTGTGTTTAGGAGCTGATTCACTTGATAGGCTTTCGTCACGGGGTGACGAACCTGGACATCATGTTGGCTAGCAAAGGGGCTGTAGGTCCAATAGACTCCATAATTTTCTGAGCCTTCGGATTCGTGGGGAAGAATACCTGCATAGCAGACAAAGCTTATGGCACTATCAAAACTGAATATGCCACCGCCCCCCAACCAAAATTCTTTGATTTGATTGACGATACGTTCACGGGGTAGGTTATCGGGGATGATTAGCACATCAAACCTACTAGTCAACAATTGATGATTGGCAATATCATCTGTAGTTATATTCGTAACTTGATAGCCTGCGCTCAAGAGTACAGAAGACAGATTATCCAATCCATTAAATGCCAATAATCCCACCGCTGCATACGATGGGCGCGTGAGATTGGATTCCGTGTATATGGCAACACGAACCGTCCGAGGAACCTGTGGAAGCGGTGGAGCACTGAAAAGACTAGCAACCGGAGAAGCAGATGATGTATCAACAGCATGTGCTTCGGATGTAAGCATTGGAACAACAGGTGCAATGAACATTGGGACGACGAGTGATACTAGTAACACTACTGAAAAGAGCCTAGAATTTCTCATAATAGAATTCTCCCAAAAAAGGGATTATTATCAATTAAGTAAGCCAGAATAAAAACGCACCGCAAAAAACTTGGTATATTTCAAGGACCTATGGTGAAGAATGTTACTGTTTAAATTCAAGTAAAAGCTTTTTTCCAATCGTTAGGTATTTTTGAAGGATAAATGACCTTACTTGCATTCAGAAATGTAGCCAAATCTTCAATTGCTTTTGCTACACGTTGGCCAATTGCTTGGCCTTTAGGCGCGTTTGTTTCAGCATAAATTGCATTAATACTCAGTGTCTTTGTTTTTTGATTCATTACTGGATCAATGCGACCTATGAACTGGTCATCATGCAGAATTGGTAGAACATAGCATCCATATTGGCGTTGGTTCTCGGGAACATACAATTCAAAACGATATCGAAATTGGAAAAGCTGTTCAGTCCGTTTACGGTCATAAATGAGGTTATCAAAAGGGGAAAGTAATGTTGTTCGTAGTTCCACATCTCCGCCTTCTAGCTGACTAAGAGCATCTAAATTCTTTGTGTGGATGTACCAGGAACCTCTCCAGTATTTTCCTGTGTTTTCATCTTTGATTTTCAGCTCTTCAATCTTGCCTTCTGCTTCAAGTTCTTCAGTTACAGCAACAGGTCTCTCCGGCAACCCACGGATATAGTGATAACGAATATGGATTGGTTGAGCTACACCAAGTGCTCGTAATGCTTTTTCTCCAATCTTCTTGGAAGCCTCATGATATGAAAGGAATTTATCCGGAATCCAAGATGGTCGTGAACGTTCAGCTAAATCCCAAAATTTCTGTGTGCCTTCACGTCGCACAACCATAATTTTACCCTTTGCCCAAAGATAATGTAGCATTTGGCTAACATTCCTACCCGCGGTCCAACCAGTTGATGCCCAGTCAACACTAGCCTTGTCTTTAAAATGCCTAATAGACAAAGGTCCTTGCCGCTGAAGTTCACGTAAAATATAACGACGCAAGTCCTGGTTTTGGTCTAACCAATCTTGGAATTTTGCTGATGGTGAAAATGCACGCTTAAGCGCTGCGAAAATGGGATAATCCTTTGATACTACAATTGATCTACAATGTCCCCAATCTTCAAAGAGCCGCTGGTCCTCCCATAATAGCTTGTCCAATATTTTTCGGTCATAAAGGCCAAGACGACTAAAGAGAACAATATAGTGGCTTGGTGCCACAACAGAAACAGGATCAATTTGCACACAACCTAAATCTTGCATGACTTCC
>JABXGU010000411.1 GCA_016550415.1 archaeon
AGTGACGAATTCATTTTAGAAATGATTAGTAGGGCTGGTCTCTTGGATGGATGCAAAATCTGTTTCTTATTGTGCAAGGTATCTTTGTTCTCTTTGTGGCTATCACCGTGGAATCTTCACTGAACCTGCAAAACGTCTCTACAATTTAGCACAAAGCTACAAGTCCTTGCGTCTCATTGCAGGATTGGATAAGACCTTCGATTTTGATGAGTTCATGAAGGGACTTGAATGGTTGGCATCTCATGAGGAGCCTTGCAAAGGCTGTCACATGGGAGGTGGGTGGTCTTGGTGGCCAGACTGTCCAGTTCGCATCTGTTGTGCAGGGAAGGGAATTGATTTCTGCTATCATTGTCCTGAATTTCCGTGCAATACTCTGAAGGAAGAGCCCCTGAAGGAACGAAAGCAGATAGTCATCAAGGCAAACCAGCAGCTAAGACAAGTAGGACTGAAGAAATGGATCCAGAAGCTAAAGAAACAATATGAGGGAGAATAATCGATCGGGAAAGAAGTTTTGCCAATGTGCCTTCCGTTATATAGGATTTTGAACAAAAAGAGAAGCTAGCATCTCCTGCGTGAAGATGCTAGTGAATGGATTTATTGTCCCCAATAGGTTTGAAGGAAGTTCCACCAACCTTCGTACGGGAATTGCATCAAGAGATAGTCCTCGCCATACCATTGGAAGTTGTGTTGGAAGGATCCGAAAGAGTTGGGGAAGAAAATACCTAGACCTTCAGCGGACTCCATTGATGTGCTAGCTTGCGCATAAATTGCAGGTATGAGTGTGTTATACAGGGCCATTGCCTCTGGGACTGGGTTCAATTCGAAATCGTGGAGATTGAGCAAGAAAGTGGGGAGGTCAATATAGCCTTCCCAGCCAAATTCCGACCATTTTAGGTTGCCTGCCCCGCGGGCTTGTGCGATTATTTCATGATATGTTTCACCGCTAGGACCCTGAAGTAAGTTTTCTAGGGTTTCTGTTAATTGGGCGAGTTGTTGCACAATGAGTTGGAAATCTGTTGGCGCAATAGCGGCTAGTTCAACATTGGGTGATGCCGGTCGTAAATCTTCATAGAAAGCGATGTAGTCAGCTACGATAATCCTCGATAGCGATTGCGCATTCATCTTCGGATTACCAATGAGGTCGTTCAGTATCATATGATATGGAAAACCAGCATATGGTACATAGCCTTCAGTGGCAACGATGTAATCAATATCAGAGCCAGCCCAGCTATATTCATAGACGACTTCAATCATTCCTTCAACACATGCATCAAAGGATAGGATATCTAAATGGAATGACTCAAGGGCTTGTGTTATTTCTTGATGTGATAAATGATCTTCTGGATGCTCGTCCCAGCAACAGCCTCTGTGATCATCGCCGTGATCCCATAGTACAAGGATATTATTGCTGGCTCGGAAGTGCTTCATTGTGTATTCAAGAAATGTGTTGAGGGTTTCGGGATCCCCCATGTTTGCCTCCATGCCGTTTAATGGAAATCCTAGAATAATTTCAGGTTCAGAGGTTGTAATCTTGTATAAGTTTGCTACATCATCATATTTGTCCCAGAGCACTATTATATTCACTTTATCTGTGGAACCTACTGTCGACATTGCTTCAACATTTTGGTATGCATATGCGTCCAGATTGTTGTCTCCATCCAAATAGACCATAAACGTCCAATCAGCTGCTTTACCCTTAGCTAATGCAGGTGATATAGTTATGAAGGCTGATATCGTGAGAACAAGAGCTAGCGCGAATATGAGTCCAGTTCTGCTTATCCATCGTTTGCCTCCACATCGTCCCTTCATTTTTTGGTCCACCTCGTTTATGAAACAGAGTGTTGGGTGATTCTTATTGCTGAGGATTTAATCTTTTTCTCCCATATGTAACCCCTATTAGCTATCGGAGATTAAGTGTAGACCGTTGAAGTTTTGTATCAGGTCACAGGAGTAAGTGCTTATTTGCAACCATGCGAGAAGTACTGGAGATGAGCAGACATGCAGTTATCCAATGCAGCTAAACAATTGGAGCCCTCAGCTACACTAGCTATGAACGAATTAATCGCCACACGACGTGCAGAAGGAGAGCAGATTCTTCACATGGGGTTCGGTGAGTCACCATTCCATGTCCATCCCCTTATTCAAAAAGCGTTATGTAAAAACGCGGATAAAAGGAGTTATCTTCCGACCCAGGGCATTATGCCGCTCAGAGAGCGTATTGCAGCGTTTTATAAGGCGAACTTTAATCTGGACTATTCGCCGGACCAAGTTATTGTCGGACCTGGAAGTAAGACGCTCATTTTCGACTCACTTGTATCATTGGTAGGTCCACTTTTTCTTCCTGCTCCCTCCTGGGTTAGTTACCAACACCAAGGGCGATTGCTAGGGAAGGAAGTTCATTTCATAAAGACAAAGCCTGAGGATTCGTATAGGTTAACACCCGATGCCTTCTTAGACGCCCTCCAAAATTATGCGTCTGATAAGCAAAAACAGAAAATATTGCTTCTTAATTATCCCTGTAATCCAACGGGTCATAGTTTCTCAACTTCTCAACTGAGGGAACTGGCATCTATTGCAAGAGAACATAATGTAATTATCGTATCCGATGAAATCTACGCCTTACTTAGTTTTCATGAACAGGAACATCACAGTATCGCAGAATTCTACCCCGAAGGCACAATAGTCACTGGAGGACTGTCAAAAGACCGGTCGATGGGCGGCTATCGTCTGGGTGTAATGCTGCTCCCGCCTGAGGAGCCTGACTTAGTTAGGGTTCTTCTTTCAATTGCGAGTGAAACATGGTCCTGTGCCTCTGCCCCAATACAATATGCTGCATTGGAAGCCTATCGTTTAGATCCAAGGATTCAAAATTACATCAAGGACTGCACTGCAATTCATGAAATTGTAACCAAATATGTTTACAGCAAAATAGTTGATATGGGAATCAGGTGCCCAGCTCCACAGGGTGCGTTCTATCTGTTTCCCGACTGGAACAAATGG
>JABXGU010000412.1 GCA_016550415.1 archaeon
GTAAAGGAGATTGGCGTACTTATCAGGAAATGTCAGGAGGTGAAAGGGTCCTAGCGACTCAGACTTTCATTTTAGCACTTCATACCTTGGCTAAGAGTCCCCTACATGTGATTGATGAGTTTACTCAACGACTTGATGAAGCTAGCCGAGCAGCGATTCTCAGCGTGGTTCAACGTACCTTAGATTTAACTCAACAGGACGCCTTGATCCATCCTCAATTTCTTCTCATGGCTCCCTCCACTGTCGGGTTACAAATTCCAGAGACCATCCATCATGTGATCCTAATTAAAGGACAGGTGAACACCAAATGATTACTAATGACACTTCCGCATTCCTTCGAGCCTTTCCACGCCGCAAAGCTTGGTTTGACACCTTCCAGCATAATTACAAACATAACCGTATTACGCGCTATGGAACGAAGAGCGTTGTAATCACTCTCTGGAATCTAACCAAGAAATACGAAATTGCCCTTAAACAGCATGATGTTGTACCAGTGAAAGAAGCGGAGATTGACCGCGAAGAAGTCACCGATGCATTTCGTGTTCTTGAAACGCCTTGGGAAAGAAATCTCGACGGCCGCTTTTACCACACACTAGCTAAAATGCAGCATCACCGTGACTCACAATTAGCTACACCCGAAATTGCACCTGAAGAATGGATTTCCCAATTTGCTACAGAGGTGAAAAGGCGAGCCACACCTCTTCTGTTCCTAGTTAACAAAGAACGGACCATCCCACCCATCGATTTACCTCTAGGGGATACCCCAGTCACTATGGATGAGGCGCCCTCTACTGAAGATCGCCAAGCTATGCAAAAGCATCGGATATTCTACGATGAGATAACAATCAAAACGCTTGATGCACGTCGAGCTTCAATTCTGAAACGGCTTAAAGGAAAACGGTACAGCTATACTGCATTAGCAGAGATGCTAACCAATTGGGAGTTAGATTTACTAAGTCAAATGGTCCGCGATAATATACTTCCCGCCACATTTGATAAAAAGGCAATCATATTTCGGAATCCCGGATCACAATCCAATCCAGCTCTGACTGCGGTAGCTATTGCTGCGAAAAAGCATGAGGAGGTTCGATCGCAATGACCTCAGACCCTACCTCATCCCATCAAGGTTCCTCGTCTGTTGAACAAACCGAGGAAGAAGAATTCGAACAACGCCATCTTTTAGGGCAACTCTTTGCCGCCCTTACTGCTCGCTTTCGCAATGAGGAAGGACAACTCAGCATCGGAGTGAAGCGACAGGATTTACTTGAAGCGCTTCATGTCAATAAGGCTGGGCTGAGCCGTTTACTTGATTTACTTCGACAACAGATAGCTCCATTGGGCTTGGAATTAGTAGAATACCGATTAAATCGAGATACACTCTATTGTGTCCGAACCATATATGGTGTTCCAGGAGAACTCACCGATCCTGAATATGCAGTCCTCGGAGTCATCATTTCAGCTGTAGAACGAGCTAGCAAGAGTCGTAGACCACGAAGAGTAGCTACAAAAGATATTGAAACCATTCTCGTTGCACGAGGTCGCCTTTCACGATATCAACTAGATAAAATCATGCGGCGCCTTATTGAACTTGGTTATCTTACACGTACAACAAAACGGATTGCATATGGTCCCCGATTAGAACTCGAATTTGATTCTGAACGGCGTGAAGCCATCGCTAATGCCGCAACCCTATATCTTGCAGGAGCCATCACTGACAAGGAGGAAGAATCGAATGAAACTTGATCTCTCAACTGTTGGCATCAGTTGTGTAGCTTGTGGCTCCCGAATCACGTTGGAACAGGCAATCCACGATGGTTGGCACCAATGTCTTCGATGCCAGTTCTTTATTGATCCTCAATGTTTACAAATTGTCAAAAATACCATGGGTGGTGTTTGTCCTTCATTCAGCCAGGGTGTCTCTAGA
>JABXGU010000413.1 GCA_016550415.1 archaeon
CGAGTGGGCGAGATTGGTGAGTTTGAAGAAAAAGGCATTCGGCACCTACTCCACGGGAAATATCCTGTCGAAACTGTTCTTAATCTCCGTTTAGCCATGGAGAGTCTTAGGCGTATAGCTGAATATGGGGCAGATATTGCTGAAACATCTATCAATCTCTCAGTTGAACGTTAATATTCTGAGATAACACCTTTCAATCAAAAACTGTTTTAGATTTCTAATAAATGACCACAGAAGGCACAATACATTGCATCTGAGTCATTTTCTGTTCCACAATGCGGACATTTATGTTCAACATCTTCTTCAAACAAATCCAATAATGGGGGCTTCTCTGCTAATTGAATTTCTTTTATCCCCCTTGCTGCAGTGAATATTGGACTCCAAAGTATTCGTTTATTGTCTTTGGTGCCATGTTTTGGACAGTTGAGTAGCACTGCAGTAAAGTGCCCTTTAATACCGATTTTCTGCAATTGAGATGGTGAACCGCATGTGTTACATCTAAAAAGTCTGTCACTTACTGGACCAATCCATTCACTTAATCGGCTATAGGGCAGGAATATTCGACGCACACGCCGATGAACTGGACAACGAACATAGGTTGCGAGAGGCTGTAATTCGCGGCTTTTTGTTATGAGAACTTCATCGATTTTAAGCAGTATATATGGGCGGCCACAGGGGCAAGTAAGTGCGCCGTCCCATCCAGTGCCGCTTTCAGTTTCGCTATTGGTCATCTTTTGGCCTCATATCTTAGCTCAATATTTTGAGTACTTAAAATTTGGGCGTTTTGGATATTGGTTTCTGGAAAATGAGTATGTATTCGTGGCATTTGTTGACTCTGAATGTGGTTGGATATCCAAGGGGACGGAGATTATGATATTCTTGTCGTCTATCCCAGATAATGATATCATCAAGTTGGAATCCACGGGTTGTCATTCGTTGAATGCAGTCCTTGTGAAATGGATAGAATTTGCTGCCCTTGCGGAGATCCATGACTATGAGGATACACCATCGTCCTTCCTTTGCTACTGTATAGAGTTGACCTAATACAATGCTTAGGGCATCAAGAAAGTCAGTATAGGATGCAATATTTCCTATATCTTGTGTTAATGCTGAATAGGGTCTTGGTGATTTTCCATCAGCTGTCCGACGCTGACGGTGGATATCCCAATATGGAGGAGATGTTACAATGAGGTCAATTGAGTTAGGAGCAATACATTGTCCTAAACTGCGAGCATCTTTATTGAATAGTTTCGGTTCGATTATCTGTGACTGTTTGGGGCATTCCATTTGGAGACGCTTCTGGGTAAGGGCAACATATTCTGGCGTAATCTCAAAGCCGATTCCCCTGCGTCCCAAATTCTGAGCAGCTATGAGTGTACTTCCAGATCCAGCAAAGGGATCTAGGATGACATCGCCAGGCTTCGTATATATTTCTATTAATCTTTTGACAATTTCTTGAGGAAATAGGGCAGGATGCTGCATTCTTGCCTCTTCTTTTGTCTTACCTAAATCCCAAATTGAAATGGAATAACGTGTCCATGTCTTTCCATCGAGGGAATTTAATCTCCGCTTTAGCTGCCGTCGATTCTCTGTTTGCGTCACTACTTCATTCACCTTATTGTAAGCTGACCTTCTGTTCACTAATCAGATATTAACTGCTAGAAGAGATTTAGCGAATGAGAGTTCTAAATTGTGAAGCTATCTTCATGTCCTATTTTTGTAAGGGCATTGCTTAGAACGAGCCGTCCAAGGCTCTGGAAGGCTTTTTCAACATTTTGTCCAGTCAGGGATGAGGTTTCAAAATAGTAAGCATTTATTTTTCTTGCAAGGCGCTCTCCAGAGCTGGTACTAACGACCCGTTGCTCAGCAAGGTCAGCTTTGGTTCCCCATATTGCAGGCACATAACCTTCTATGATGCTATTAATTTCAGGAAGCCAATATTTCTCAAGGTGACGAAAGGATTCAGGACGGGTTAAATCGAAGACAAGAATTACACCATGTGTATTTTTATAGTAACTCTTGCGGAGGTGACTAAAACGTTCTTGACCTCCCGTATCCCAAATTGTCATACAAACCTGGACTCCATCAATTACGACCTCTTTTGAAACAAAATTTACCGCAATTGTTGTTAGATAATCATTAGTGAAGGAGTTCGTTGCATAGCGGCGTACCAAAGAGGTCTTCCCGACTGCCCAATCGCCACATACTACAATTTTAAAACGATATTGTTCTTCACATGTCTCTGTCAATGGTTACGCCACCTCAATAATTTTTGACAGTAATAATATCTTTCCTTAGTTTGCCCTTAAAGATGTAGGTATACCCTTATTTTCTATTTATCGTAGCATACCAGCAAAGAGAGTTTATTGGGCAGATGACACACTTTGGGTTTCTTGCAAAACAAATGTGACGACCGTGAGTTATGAACAATCTGTTAATATGACCCCAAACATCCTGAGGAAGTATTGCCATAAGATCCCTCTCTACCTGTATGGCATTGTGACCTGTACTAAGACCAAGGCGATTGGCAATTCGAAAAACATGTGTATCCACTGCAATCCCAACCACTATTCCAAAGGCACGGTTTAACACGATATTTGCTGTTTTTCGACCTACACCAGGTAACTGTAGGAGCTCCTCCATGGTCTCTGGTACTTTTCCTTTGAATTCCTCAATTATCATCTGACATGTACGTTTAATGAAGTTCGCTTTTTGCCGGTAATAGCCTACGGCACGGATTTCCATTTGGAGTTGTGATAAATTGGCGGCAGCAAAATCCCTAGCATTATGATATTTCTGGAATAGTCTGGAAGCTACTCGATTTACTTGAATATCGGTGGATTGAGCAGAAAGAATAGTCGCTACTAATAACTGCAGTGGTGTCCTTGCCTCTAGGGTTAAGTGGCTTTCTGGGTAGTAGGCTTCCAATATCTCTATTATTCTACGAGCCATCGCTTGTTCTTCTTTACCAACCAAAATCTATCACAGACTATTTTTTGCATCCAAATCAAGTTCAAGTTTGTGCTAATACTATTCTTTCTATGATAAACATTGCTTCATCATATGATTATATATTACAACACATTGATACTGTGCCACACCAATCCATCGATCATGATTTTCCATAGAATATGAAAATGATGTGATACAATGAATCTTTCAACTTTGAAGGAATACCTTTGGGTATTGTATGGCATTGTCGCTATCCTGCTAATTCTCGGCATTTCTCTGCTATATACACCAATTGCGCAAATTCAGGAAGCCCAAATCACAGCGGGTCTTCGAACAGCAGTTACTCTACCAACTCCGTTGGATTTGATGATTCCCCTAGTACCAGCTGCAATCATCATTTACTGGTATGTTTTCTACGGATTCCTATTCTTCAGCTATTTCTACTTCGCATTCATTCAACGAGAATTCCGCAACTCAATGGTCATTGCATTTGCACTCGTCAACTTCATTGCCTATGCCATTTATCTAGTCTTTACTGTGCAGGGACCAGAACGAATTGTCACAGTAACAGACATCTTTTCCTACCAAATCTCTAGACTCTATCTAGGTGACACGCACTACAACTGTTTACCAAGTCTCCATGGTTCAACCTCACTCCTCACTGCCTACGTTATTTGGAGGGCAAAGAAGCAGTGGGGTTATATTGCTTGGCCAACGGCTATCGCAATTCAAGTATCCACACTCCTAGTTCGCCAACACTGGATTGCCGATCAAATTGTTGCAGCACTTGTAACTATTCCCATCGCTTACTTTGTCTTTGATTGGTTCAAATATACGAAGGTTACTTCTGAAGCAGTAAAAATTCCATGGTGGAAAATTGCTGTTTCGATTGGAGTTGCAGTGTGCTTCATGGTTCTATACATCTGGGCGTTCTATCTCATCTAGGAGAAGCGAATCTTCAAGACATATTGGCAACCCTTAAATTATCTCGTGGTGTTCACACAATCAGTGGTCCAGAGAGGAAGGACGGCTGCCGGATGCATAGCGTCTGAGGAAGGTCTGTCCTCCCATAGGCAACGGTACGGTGAAAACCGTAGGTCGAGAGCCCTGCTCTGGGAACAGCAACGACACGACCATCGCCAAAATGACAATGATGCAGTAGAGGACTGCCCTTTTGAGCTGGTCCGAGCGGCGTGCTGGTAACGGGACGTTGGTTAACCTGTTGAGGATGACGATGGAACCGTTGAAACGACCCATCACCGTGGGAGCAAGCCCAAATAGGTCACTAATGACAAGCCTAACGAGGTGACGGGTAGGGTGCTTAGCTGGATGCCGTCAAGCCTGCCAGGGTAACCCGGCAGGATTAACAGAAGATGGCCTACTCTCCTAACTGGACCACGCCCTTTTTCTCTCCTCCAGCTTTCCCTTTTTTTGGGTTTCTGGCGAATGGCTCTCCGTCATTGGGTTTTGGGTTCCATTGGAGTGGCGGTTGCCCTAATTGTTGGTCTTGCCCTTTTTCCGTGTTGGAGGCGATTCGGGTGTGGGTTGCACACACCTGTCGGTTTGTCCGGTCGTTGTGGCCGGATTGTACCGGGTGTAGCATTTTGGTGTTTTTTGGTGCGAATTAGGTAGAGGGTGCGTTGGGTTGTGAGGATTAGGTGGGTGGCGAGATTAGTGTGAGTGTATCGGCTGTCGGCTGGTATGCTGTGTAGGAGGGAGGACTGTTGTATAGCTTTGTAGAGGTGGTGGGGTCCAGCGTTTGCAGCTTGGATTAGTTCTTTGGCTAAGCGCTCTGTCTCGTCCACAGGAATTGATGTTTTGTGTGGGTAGATGCTAGGAGTGTGGCGGTTTCGTCGTGCAGTCCATTGATCAGCTTTTTGGAGTAGGGTGAGGTCGGGATTTTGGGTGGCTGCTTGGGTGTCGTGGTGGTGTTGGCAGAGCAATGTTATTCGATTGTCCAGTGGTTCAATGGATACGCCTAGTTTGCTTTTGTGTTGTGGGTTGTCGATGAGGTCGTGGAGTAGTGCAGCGGTTATGAGTTTTGCTTCTTGTGGGGTTAGTGAGGGTAGTCCTTTGAGGATGCGGAAGGGTTTGGATGGTTGAGTGGGAAGGGGAGCCTCCTTTGTGGTGCCGACATGGATAGGCTGGAGGCGGCCGTAGCCCCATTGTCTGAGCTGGCTTGGTGGACGCTCTGCTAAATCACGGAAGAGTTTGTTGTATCGGTGTTCCAGTTTGGAAGGAATGAGTTGGTTGCGGGGAAGTCGTTCGAAGATGTGGAGGTGTCCGGTCCATGCTCGGATCCAGCCAGTTAGTCTGGTGCCTGTGGTTTTGGGGATGCGTTGGAGGACAGGAGAGTCGCTGAGGGCACGGCATGGATCATTTTGCCAGTTGTGTCTGCTGATGATGTGCCATCTTCCTTGGCGGCGGAAGATGCGGCGGGACCAGACAAGCGGGGTGAGGGTGCGAGCAACCAATAACAAATAAGTCATTGCTTTGTCTCCTCCTTGCCATTGTTATTGATCCATTGATGGAATGTTGCGAGAGCGTCCTCCAACATTTGTGGATTCGGATCTTTTTGCGGGTGAGTGACTACGCGGAACCCTGGCCCTTGGGATTGGAGGTGGTATTGGAGGGTTTCGTGGTAGTATTGGAGATGTTGGAGGTGGAGGCGTCCGCTGCCCCATGCTTTAGCTTTGCCAGTGGCTTGCCCATTGATAGCTAGCAGACTGGCTACAACAAGCCCAAATTGGATGGGTGTTGGTTTGTGGCGGAATTCTATTCGCAATGTGAATGTGCCACTCAGATATTCCTCGACGAAAGCAAGGCTTGGATTTCCTATGTCATCGTAGATTACATGACGATTGTGAGAGCTGACATACATTCGGTTTATTGTAACACCTTGTATGTCCTCTAGCTCTTCATTCTGTTGCTGGCACATACTTTCTATTTTGCTGGTTTCTGTGCTACTATTCCCATTGTTTGCTTTGGGATGTTGACTGTTGCTTTTGTTGGTGTTTTGACTTGTATTATTTGGTGTGTCGGTGTGGATTATGGGTGGCACATAGACTTCGATTAGACCGGGTGTGCGCAAGCTACCAAAGACCTGGTGGTATAGGCAGGGGTTGTCTTCTGCACAGGTGCCACTTGGATGATGGTGCACACTGGCAGGTGCTTCTTTTACAGGTCTGCAGTGGTGGATGCCTGCAGCACAAAGGAGGTGGCAGGCGGCTTGGGCGATAGCTCCTCGCAGGGACCCTAGGAAAAAAAGGCGTACTGGCTCTGCACGGGATTCCCAGGCCTCTGGTGGTTGGGTGTTCAGCCATTCGGTGATTACTGTGTCTAGTTGTGGGTAGGCTAGTAGCTTTGCTATCTTTTCTGCTTTCCTTCCGGTATTCTTTAAAATGGTTGCTCCTTGCTGTTGGCATCTTTCGATTAATTGGTGTAATTTTGACACAGTTAATAGACTCAAACCTTCCTTTAGTGCGCCATCTGCTAGTAACTGGAGGGCAGAAGGAGCTTCCACGGAAATGGGATTGCAGCGGACTAGCATACTTCGTGGTGGTCGTCCTTGAGCTCCTCCCATCGATGCGTTGTGAACTTTGAGCATGGGTGTGTAGAAGTGAGCTTCCAACACCCAGTGTCCATTCCCTTTGTTTTGGCGGTATGCAGTTTTCGGAACCTTTTCCAGACTGTCATTCCCTAATATGGGTGATCCCTTTTGGTAAGTCTTTGACTCTGCCAATCCATTCGGTGGAGTTTGCAGGTTCATTTGGAGTTTTGTTTCATGTGACTCCCTAGCCACCGCTCCAATTCCTTTTGAACTGTGAGTGGTTGTGCCTCCAATTGGTTGCCTGAAAGTAAATCGATGAGGAGTTGTCCCAGCTGAGGAATGCTGGTTGTCACGTAATCGGTGTATTTGAGGTTGGCAATACGCTTTGGTGTTAGTGCTCGGTTTTTGTATTCTTGGCAGTGGGGGGCTTCGAGTAAGGCGATGGTTGTGAAAGAACCTGTTTCTTTTGCAAGACGAAATTTGTAGTCTAGATAGATTGTGCGACGCCAGAGAGTGGTCCAGGCTTTTGAGCAGTTTTGATGGGTGCTCTGAGTACATTCGGCTAATACGCGGTTTTCTACTTGGAAGTCGAAGACAAGTGCTTCGCCAGAGATGCGCAGGAGCCATTGTTCGCGAAAGGACAAACCAACTTCTTCGAGCATCTGGGCTACCAATGCTTCTTGGGCTGTGCGTCCCTCTCGGTGGGTTAAACATGATATTCGACCGTGCCCTGGATCGAGGGGAAGGGGTGATGTTGGTGTTCGATTGCGACGTTGTGAGGAAGGACCCATTATTCTTCATCTCAAGGAGGGAAGGGGGGAATGATTCATAGGCTCGTTTATTGCTCCAAAGTTCCTGCCATTCTCCGAGTTCACCTAGAAAATGATGACAATAGACATCATAAACTCCACAAAGACTCATATCACTGGCTATTATTCGGCTATCCCATGACACAAACAACACCAGAATAAGCATTACAAGGGTTGTATTTAAACATTGGAAGCCTTTGTTTCTTCCATCGGTATTATTAATGATTTAAGTCGCCTTAGAATAGGATTCTGAGCCCTTCTTTTTATTTTTGCCCTATCTGAATACGGATTAGGCTGTGTTGGTTGGGTCAGAGTTACTAACCGTAATGCTTAAAAATAGACCAAATTCCGCCGGGCTTCGGAGACCTAAGATGAGTGCGGAAGTCGCGAATATAGCAACATCCCGCCTTCATGCTCTTGGATTATTGGAAAAGATTGCTCCAAGAGCAAAGCTTAGTCCTCGGGAAATGGAAGCAGATTGTCTGGTGACAGTTGCTGCTGAATTCGAGGTTCAGGTTACTGTCGTGGCGAGTTGGGTGGAGTGGCAGGTAGCTGCTGGACGACGGTGTGCCATCCTACTTGAACGCGGTCAAAATGCAACAGCAGTAGCAGACGCACTGAAGGCTCATTTACCCGATGTGCGAATTTTAGTCTGGGTAGGACAGGAGGTAACACTGTGGCCTGCACCACTTCAGTATGACGTAGTGGTGTGCAGTTATCGACGTTTTTGGAACCGCTTCGCTCGGAATGTCCGTTGCGGCTTCCATGCTGTTGTTGCTTGGGATCTCGATGTGATGTTGCTGTCTTCTATCTGTGTTCTTGTGGAAGCCTTGGTGGCGCGATGGCGTTTGGGTAATCGTCCTTTTCGGTTGATGGGAGTGACTCGGGGGTGTGCACAGAAATTAGTGACCTGGCTGTATGGACCTGATAAGGATTCATCCGAAGATGATTCATACTATGTTGTGGTAGATTCCCCAAAATGTCTGAGTGTTACTTTCAAGCCTTTGACTGTTAATGGTGATTTAGAGGTACTAGGTATAAACCTAGTAGCTCGACCAAGCAGAGTAGCAGCATGGATTTCACCAGACTTCGCGATGGAGCTAGCGCAATGTTGGAAGAATGCTGGGGTGGAGATTTCCATCTATGGCTATGGGCGTTTTGCAAAGCAATCCTCTGTGGACGTGGCGATTGTTAACGGGGGGATGTTGACACAAATAGAGCTTCGTGAAGTGGCAGCGTTCCTCAAAGAAGGTGGTGAACTTGTCATTCTCTATCGCGATGAAGAGGATTCGTTTTGGGAGGGAGGAGAGAAGAGAGCTTCTCAACTTTTAGAATTACGACAGTTGGTGCGGCAGACTCTGGGCGTTGGTCCTCTCCAAGAATGCCCTATAGATTGGGAAATGTTCTTGCTGCATTTATTCCGACATACTCTTCCCTGTTTCAAGGGACTAGAACTTTGTCAGTGTAGTTTTGCTGCTATGTTTGCAGGCGTAAAGCCGCCATCCATTGAAGAGTTTGAGATATTATTCATGCGGCTACAAGATGAAGGGTTGGTGCAACGTCATGGCACTTTAAAAAGCCGGTTTGGTGGGACTGCTCATTGTACAGAAAATGGTGAAAATCTCGCTAAGACAATCTATACGGCATCTGTACGCCGCGCTGTCCTCAATCGATATGCGCACCACTCACGTGATTCTGACGAACCTGATTGGTTATGGATAATCCAAGCTGCAGCTGAATTGACAGGTGAAGAACAGCTGGAAGCAGAATTTTGTGACCTATTGAAAACTTCAGTTTTGGCTACAGTAGATTCTTCAAAACCTCCACGTTGGTTGCGTCCAGGACTCTTTGCTATCTCAGCTTTGGATGCAGCCACAGCTAGATTCATCGAGCAACATGCCCGTAAGATAGGTATTCTTCCCATACCGACAACTGATATCTTGCCATATTCAAGTCCAAGACGACACCGTCCACATCCAGTTGCTCTACGCAAAGTTATTCGGTTTGTATTTGGTGCTTTGGCACAAGGTATATTGCGTCCCAGTCAACGTAAGATAGCTGCCCGTACAGATCTACATTACGCTGAAGTGGCAGCAACCTTGGATCTTCCATCTATCACTGTCTACCAAATTTTCCGTGATTACTTTGAGTACAACCCTCTCACACCCAAACAAATAACATTGGTAAAGGGTTTGGGTGTAAGCTCTTGGAATCAACTTTTATGGATTCGACGTTCTTGTGTTTTAACCCATTATCATGTAGGTTTCCATCGTCCCAGACTCCTTCTAGTTCGAATTGATCCTGAGGCTAGAGGAGAACCAGTAGTTCCAGAACGTTATCGTAGGACCTGTGGGGAGTGTGTGTTTTTTGACGCCGAAGCCCAAGTGTGCGCACTCTGGTACCAAGTAGCTAGTGTGCGGCAGGATTTAGTTGAAGAGCAGCGAGCAGGTCGTCGGCAAACAAGTCGCCACCTCAATGGCTGCCGTTACTTCACAGCTAAAACAAGCTATCACATTTCTGAAAAAAAGTTGAAAGCAGCAACCATCATCTCTCCAAGAGAAGGAGTGTATGAGGTTAGACAATGCGATCGACCTGGGTGTTCAGGTTATCTGAATCGTATCCCTCGCGTTGGTACTGTGGGACAATGTAATCGCTGTGGAACAACTTATCGAAAGACTCCAAGAGGTCGTTTGTATGTCCAAATTGGTGTTCTGGATTTGCTTCAGCATGAAGTGCGTGCCATTGCTGGTACACTTCCCTCCAATCTTTTGCCAAAGATGGAGGCTCCCTCCATTGATACGGCTTCGCTTTACTTGACATCAGACGATACGATTCAGGAGGTGTCCCGTGAGCAAATCGTTATCTCGTATCACCAAGGTCGCTTAATAGAGACCTATCCATTGGATGAGGTGGGTACACTAAGTCTTCCTGCTGGTAAATTGGATAAAGCTACTGAGGTACTTCTCATTCAACAAGGTATTCGAGTTATTCAACGCAGTGACCCTTCTGTTCCAAAACATCCTATACCTGCAATTACTAAAGCTCTAAAACAAGGAGTTGGAAACCCAACTCTATTTCGTCGGCATTGTGTAGCACAATACCTTAGCCTCCTCCATGCCACTGCAAGTCTATATCCATATTTCGAACGCGATGTCATTAATCGATTGCTGTGGCGCCAGCTAGACCGACTTTATCTTTTCAGTCACGCACAGATATCTTCAGATGACAAGGAACGGATTTACCTTCGTGCATGTGAGGGTCAAATGGCGTACATGTTTCATGCTACCCTCCGGAGTGCTCTGGCAACATTTGGTGCAACAGATACCAGTATCGGTCGTGTTCATGGTCGCCGTGTTAGGTTTCGTGGAAGTCGTCTTGGTCTCGCGCGTGGTTGGACCCACTTCGATGCTGCCTTAAACCTAGCTAGTCGTTTGCTTCGCAGTCATCTCCGAGCTATAAATGCTGGTCTTGGTCTTGGATGGCAAACACTACCCCTCTTTCTCCACACGCCTAGAGACCATCCCGGACTAGGTGTCCATCTGGACTTAGAAGAGGTTCCACGATTAGCACTCACACTCTCAATTTTCCAAGCCTTCAACTCTGGTCAAATTGCACAAAAAGACTTCAAATGCCAGTTCACACCGCTTCAAATCCCATTCTATTCTCCCAACTCTATTGGATACCAGAAATTACATCAATTAGTCAATCAACTATTAGAAATACGAGTCTTGTACTGTGACAAACTTCTATCTCTTGACTCTGCGCATCAGCACCATGTTAGTCATCTTTTGGATATTCTTCAATCAGGCTCCTACATACAATACAAACCCCTGCTTTGGGTTCCACATGACAACATCGAGCAGATATGGAGGGATTATGCTCCTCTGAGAACTTTCAATGTTTTCTTATTGTTCCAACTTGGTGAACCCTTCCGATCGGAGGTTTCTCACCTGCTTAAGCAAAATAACGTAAAAAATTGTGAGAGGAATGAATGATTCGCTGGAGATTCCACTGGTTGCACACATCCGATATCCACGTAGTCAGCCTCGGCGCAGTAGTAGACATTGGACTACTCTTCTTCCACATCTCGGAAGCCAAGTACAATGCAAACATCGGGGATGGCGACCAAGCAGATCACAAGCCCAGTTCTTTCAAGCAGCTCATGCAGGACATCATATCCTCAATACAGTGGGTACTGGCAATGGGAAATCTTGGTCTGTTGCCGCCTACATAGCTGACCAGACTGTAGCAAAGCATACTACTCCTAATCAAGCTTCCTTTCGCCATGCCATTTACTGGCTGCCAACAAGAGGAGTAGCCATAGATCAAGAGCAAAAAATGCGTAATCTTCTACGCAATCTCGATCTGAAAACTCCGGTTGCAGTAGTAGGCTATACGAGTGATTTAACACAAGAGGAGAGCTATCACATCAGGTCCCAATGTAAGGATTATGATGTCCTTTTCTGCACACCAGACTTGTGGCGAGCTAGCCTAATTGGAGCGAGCCAGAGTGGCACAGAGGTTGGGAAAAAATGGACTGAATTTCTTCTAACCCCTTCAATCCTTGTTCTCGATGAAATCGACTACTATGATAGCTACACCATAGGACACCTACACTACCTTCTACGAATAATAACTGATACCTGCATTCATCATAATCTTTCTCCACCACAAATTCTAGCCTGCACAGCCACTATTGGAAATCCAAAACAGTTCACCGCCACATTCTTCCCAGACACACGAGGGCATACCATCGTCAGTGGTCCACCTCGTCGAGGTCCAATAGATGTGTGGGTTTATCGGTTGCAATTGGTCAGCCTCGATGATAAGGTTCATGGGCTCCATGAAGTTCTTCTGGACAATACGCTGGGTCAAAATCCAGGGTTAATTCAACAAGGACTGAAGATTCTTGTTTATCTCCAAAATAAAGCAGAGTTAGAGCGCCTATTACAAGCCAAGAACTATTGGTTGAAAGGCTTCGATGTTATGCATGCAAGTAAAGAAACGCAAGCTAATCGACAGACCCATCAAGCATTCAGCTATGGACAATTACAGGGATTATTTGCTACTAGCTACTTGGATCGTGGATTAGATATTGACAGTCTTACACATGTATTGATTATTGGTTTTCCCCAATCAATTAACGATTGCCTCCAGCGCATTCACCGTGTGGCCCGCAACCCCACACAACAAGGGACTGTCTATTTGTTACTTGACGAGCGCCATTCTCTCGATCGCTATTATCTCGAAAAACCCCAAGCCCTTCATCGTGACCTTGAAGACTTTCGCCCAGAAACTTTACATGTTAATCCAGAAAATCCACAAGTCGTGGCTCGAACTGTACAGCTAGCTCTACTCCTCGGCTACTCCACACATGACAAACTTACCCGCCTATTTCCACTTGACAAATTCCCACATCTAACGAATATACTTGAGAACACCTTACTTCAACTCCGCATTGATGGCTATTGCTACACATCACCTGAACCACAAAACTATGAAAACCACACTTCCCTCAAAGACTTCGCAATACGAAATAGCATACGGAGTTCAAGCAATGTTCTAGAAATCTTTACCAGAAACGGAAACCAAAAAGAGTATCAAGTTGGACAACTTCCAGAAGAACAGGCTATCGTTCTTGCTTGCCCAACTAACAACTTCTTCCTAAATAAAAAACCTTGGCTCGTTAAGGACATTATACGTTCACAAATAATCGTTGTACCAGGATCTCCACTATATCAATCCCGCAATAAAGTAGCTTACCGTCTTGCGTACAAGCCCACTGCAACTCGCCATCTATCCAAAGTAACTATACAAGCCGTTACTGCCCGCATCATTCATTATCCCGAAAAATTACGAGAATATGATGTTAACAACCCACACCGGTCAATAGCATCCCGTGAACCTACACAAGATACGAGAATAATCGTTGATAGAATGGTTACTGGATTACTAATTAGTTTACAACGGGGAAAATTATCTGAAACGGTGTCTTTACAGCAGTCGTTCAGTCTAATAGGTACAATGCTTCAGTCTGCAGCTTGGCATCGCTACGGTATCAAATCTAACGAACTCGCCCTCCTTCCTGTGGAGGGCACCGCCACCCCCCAAATCCTCCTCTATGATACAGGTGGTGATACCGGACACATTCTCACATTGTGGCATAATTTAGATCAACTAGCTCAGGATGCAATCACACTTCTAACTACATGTGAATGCGGTGGTGACGGTTGTCCACATTGCTGGCGCCGCTTCTACCCCGCTTCATTCATACATCCTCCCAAGAAAGTACGCGACGAAATTATAGGAGTTCTCAAAGAGGTGAGCCAACATCAATGGCGTTAATTGATGTCATTTTTGCAGATATCCATATCGGGCTATCTGATAGTCGATGGGACGCTGTCCTTGACACACTCAAAAAACTCACAACTAATGAAAATACTACAATCGGTGCAATAATTTTTGCTGGTGATACAGTAGACATCACACGGGCAAAACCTCAACAAGTTACTACTGATCTTAATAAATTCTGCAAAGAATTGAAGAAATTAAACCTACTTCATAGAAGTGTCTTTCTTCACGGAAACCACGATCCAACAATAAACCAGTTACTCACTGTTCCAGACTGCATCCTTCGCCCTACTGTGCTGCTCCGTTTCCCTGACACCAACATTTTCATCGTGCATGGGCATGGCATAGGTCTAGAAGCAGCTATTTCCTGTCATGGCTATACCTCTACTGCCTTCGCTGCTGCCAAACAACGCCTAATTCGTTATCCCCCGCTTTGGCTCCAAGAACCCATGAGCCAAAATGACTGGTTAGTTGCTTGTCATTATGCCCTTCCTCATATAGACTTCGAAAACCGAACTGCTGGGCTTAGTCCATGGACTGGTAGCCTTGATGATAACTGGCATGGTCACTATCTCATAATCCGTTCACATCCAACCCGCCCAATACTCGTTCTTTGTAAAAGGGATAAACCTATTCCAGCCTAGCCAATATCTCTAAAGGAATTTTTCAGAAATAAGATGTGGACGCATTCCTCACCGTCCTAGGTGCCCTCACGCCTCTGGGTGTCCATGTCTATAGGCAAGAAGTACTAGAGAACCCAAAATAATTGCGAATACAAGAATGAAGATTACAGTACTTATAGCAGCAATACTTCGAGGTGTAAAAGAGTCGAGTATTTCAAGAGTACCTGTCAATGAGAGAATATTCACGGCACCATAAGTGCCTCCGATGTCATATTCTTCGCCTCCAAAAAGTCCATAGTGAGGGCACCGTGCGAGGAAGTCAGGTAGATAAATACGATATTGATAATCAAGAAGCTGACGGTCTAATGTGGTATCAAGAGTTAAAATTAGTCCTTCTTCAGATTCATCGAGACCACCCAAAACATCTAATGCTCTAATTGCATAGAATGTTTCCCAGTCATGAGGTGGATCATTAGCAGCTCCAGAATGAGGATCAGAATTTGTAATTATGTGAAAATCTCCTAAAAACGTTTGACATCCCCAAACGAAATCAATTGTATCATTGCTATGCATCTCGATATAACCTGCTATCTGATCTAAATCCTCCAAAATCATCAACGCACAATAAGTATAGGGAAGACCAGTTCCGTATGCCCCAGAAAAAAATCCTCCCGAATTGTCAGTAGCATTCGGAAAGGGGCGAAAACCGCCATCAGGCCCTTTTGATTGATAAACCCAAGATAATGTTTTGGAAGTATTAATTATGTCTAGGCTATCCATACTCTTTAAAATTGAGATCCCAAGGTGTGTGCTTATCATGTTATCCTTATCAAATGGGTAGGGTTCACCTCGCCACATATCAAAGCTGCAGGAGCCGTCTGGCTCGTAAAATGCTCCACTTGTCTCGTTGTAATGGTTAAGAATGAGGAGTTCTAAAGATGTGGAGTTGCAACGGTCTATTGAATTTGTTATTATGAGGGCGTTTACACAGAGCCAGTTTGTATAGAGTTCCTGGGATCCATGATTAGAGAAGCTTCCTGTTGTTTGATTTTGGTTGGCTAAAATGTATTCAATTGCTGCTCCTGTATTGATTAGATTCAGAGAACCAAGTTGATCGCATATTGTTATAACCTCTGCTGTACAGGGTAGACAACTTTCATTTCCAGGAAAGAGTCTTGAGAAAGGAGGGTAGGCTCCATCTGATTTTTGCCCTCTTACTAGAGCCCGTATAAGGGCCTGGTTCCTGGTCTCCAGGAACGCTTCAGTGGGTATGCAAAGTACATAGGCAGAAAACACAGAAAAGATAATTAGGGCCACTAGACAAGCACTAGCAGCCCCAATCTTGTATTGGCGTTTATCAATCAGTCCAATGCACCTGAAATCCAATTTCTATGTTCTGGTGGACGGCTCCAGCTCTTTTCCATCCTATAGTTGGTATTTCATAGTCTTCTACCCATGTATTCACTGTAGCAGCAAACCAGTGTTCGTGATTTCCTGCTGTCGTTGGTCGCTTGAAATATATTGTTACAAAGAGATCAGCTTCACCCCAATCATCTTTAACACCTGGGTCACAGTTTCTAATCCGTACTCCTTCAGCGCAAAAGTACTGATTAAAGTCATCCTCTGGGGTGAAGAAATCTATTATTGTAGGAATGGAGCCGTACAATAGACCAAAGATGTCATTCATTTTTCCAGCTAAAGCTGAACTCATTTGCCACCATAGATCATCCATGAAATCTGGATCCTCATCCGGTGACCGTTCCACTCCAGATAATCCTGCAATTAAATTGAATTTTACGCTATTAGCGCCAGATACGAAGTAATAGTCTACGACGCTTAGAGCTACCCAAGCGCCACCTACATACTGGTGGTAGAATGGGTAATGGGCTTTCACTGAGACCCGTAAATCAAGTGCATAATACACTAAACTATCTGGGCGATATTCCTCCCATCTCCAACTTCCAGGCACAATTGTAATTCCAGTTACTGCTGAGAGATAGCCTCCATCGGGATTATTTCCTTCGTAATATATTTGGTCACTCCAGAATCCTATTTGGCTCTTTGCTTCCTCTATAGCTAAAACTGTGGCTATATATCCTTTCAAGTCATCATCATCACTAGTATTCGGATTGCCATCACCATTTGCATCTGAATCAAGTCCGCTGTAGATAAAAATGCCAGGATTCAAGCCCTGCATTGTAAATGCTGCTGTACAGAACAGTGAATTTCCTTCTCCAGCATAACCTCCACATTCTATATAGAGATTACTTCCCGTTAGAAATCTTGAACCTTGAATGCTATCATACTCAGGTAGATTATATGTGGTACTGAATCCATAGCTGCTAAAACCAGGTTTTCCTATTACTCCCGAATTGAATTTCACTAGTCCTTGTTGTTCACTAGTTATCACGATAGTTGTGTCATCAACAAATACTTTTATTCCGGTAACAGCGGGAATGGTTCCACCACATGTAATATCTGTTGACCAATAATCCTTGTTACTAACATAGTAATGACTGACACCAGCGACATTTGCCCAAATTAACCCGCTGGTTCTGCAACTATCTGAAATCTTGTTGAACCATAATTGCCAGTCAGGTTTTGCAGGATCAGCTTCCCACTCGATAGTTACTGCCATTGGAGCAGTCCACTGATGGTGGAGTTCGGTTTGCTCATAGCGACCCTCTGCAACCATAAGGAAGTCACGCGCAGAAAAAACAGGATGAACAGGTGCAGGCTGGAACTTGACAAGGAATTTCCGACCAGGACTCAGTTCAGCATAGTTGCCATTCGGGCTGCTCAGCAGATTTTCGATGTCTGTTTCGTCCCAATTTAACGCAGCAACCAATGGTGCTGGTCTGACGACAAGGGGCTCCTGATAGCTAGTGTCAACACCAACGAAGTCCAGCTTGTGATTGGCTGTGAAGCGAAGCCGCACCTCCATGGGTTCACAGGTCCATTGACGGTAGGGGGTGAGGTCCACAATCTCCATGGCCCAGTTTGTGCGCGTGTGAATCACCTCCACCTCACGCCAGCAACCAGATCTATCAAGAAGGTCTATATGGATGGAGTCCTTCATCACCGCATCTGCATACAACATCAGCTTTACAGGACGCCACGAAGGTACCTCCTGGAGCTTTAGGTGGAGGAAGTCGCCATCATATCCCTCAAACCAATCCCCATCAATGGCTGAAAGAGTGGTGGACACATCATTGCCACAATTATCAATCATGTAAGGGGGTGGTGTGGGATTGCAGTATGTGAGGAGACGACCATCCTGGGTAACAGCAACATTAACATCGGGCGCATGGTCCACAGTAATAAGTCTGAGGGTGTCGAAGTAGTCATGTTCTGCTTCATATTCACCTACCACAAAGTAGTAAAGACCATCTCGTGCAATCGGCGTGTGCTGGAGCAGGTAATGGTCTATGACATCTCCGCCCGTTGTTTCACTAGCCTGTAGCAGATTATTTTCCACAGTGTAGATAGAGCCATTCCAGAAATACAGATAGGGGCAGCCTCCTCCTGGTGGCGGATCTGGTGGATCCTCAGGTGGATCTTCGGGGGGTGGTGCTTCGATGAAGACACTTCTTGTGTGGTATACTTCGACGCCAGAGTAAGAGGTTGCTTTGACTTGTAGGTCATACCAATGGTTTTCTATACAATTGCTAGTATCCCATATTTTTTCCCATTTTTCTTCAAAATATGTCATTAGTTGCCAGTTACCCCATTGGCCGCCTTGGGGTCGAATTCGCCGAAAACAACTCTCGATTCCAAGATTTCCTTCTGAATAGAGCGCAACTTCCTTTGCCCATGCATTGGTAAATATGATGTCTCCTTTAGTGATATGTTGCCCATCGAGGGGGTAAGTGATGCTCATTCGTGTAATGTACTCTTGGGGGATAGGCACCACTTCTCCATGAGCATTCACTATGATGGCATGCTCTGGAGGATTTTGAACCAGATTGTAGAGCTGGTCCATTGTGGTGATTCTGGTTACCTGTCCCTCATCACCTATTATCTGTGACTGACCATTGATGAGCAGTTTAACTGGGTTGTTTTGGCCGAAGGCGTTAGCGTCTGCCATGGCAGCTTCGATGCCTGCAATGACTTGGTTACGGTCGCCTACCCAGCTGTTCAGAGCCCGGTCTATGTCGATGACATAAACTGGGATTTCATTTTCTTCAATTACTCCTCCTGTCTTTTTCTGAGAAGCTTGTGCCACTGGAGTCTGATGTGAAGTAGTGAATTGTTGTGTCATAGCTATACTGCTAATGGAGAAGATGAATATGAAAAAGACAGCGAGGATCCACTTTTCATACTTATGGGAAATAGTCAAAATGAATTGCCTCCAATTTGCCCCCCTCCAGCTCATCTTTTCATCCTTTTATTATTTTTCATTGTTCGATTACTATCATACTCGTTATGGCACTAAAGAAAAAGCGGAACATTTTGTTTTCAATCTTGGTCTAATAATACATCTTTTGTAAATAAGCTGAATCCAATATGAAACTCGTTATCAAAAGTCGTTTGAAGCCGGTTCAAAGGACATTGTGTAGTTATCACTCCTCGTCTAACCCTTCCTCTTTTATCACTTCTCAAATAGTCAGGTTCCTAACAACTTAAGCATCTCCAGTAGTGTGCAGTCAGATGATCTTATGAGGTAGTGCAATAAAGGCAATTTCACATTATGGTGAATTAAGTTGGGTGTGCCACGAGTTTTTGTTCTTCGGATTCCTGGATGCGACCCAAGAAAATGTAGCGCATTAAAAATGGCACGTCATGGTCTAGTGAAGTTGCTTAGAAGTCCTCGTCAGATTCGTGGACAGCCATTGGTATTGAATCCGTTTAGTGAGAAAGCATTTTCCCCTGCTGATAGAGTTCTTGCAGAGCAAGTGGGTATTCTTGTGCTTGATTGTTCTTGGAATGAGGCAGATGAATCATTTCAGAGACGATTACCTGGAAAGGCACGTTGTCTACCCTATCTTGTTGCAGCAAATCCTGTGAATTATGGAAAAGTTGGC
>JABXGU010000414.1 GCA_016550415.1 archaeon
GTTAGGTTCTCGCTATCAGGATATGAGTATGACCAAATGACCGGCGACAGCACAGATGTTTATCTGGAAATTATTTACAACCTATCATCAAGCAGTGTAACAAATAACAATGGAACTGTCTCGTATCATTATAGTAACGGCTCATATGTTATGAATCCGATCCTCAGTCCGTTCAATATTGGAGGTGTCTATGACAATCTCAGGGATGACCACATGTTGATCATGCTTAATGTTTCATTCGCCACCTCTGCGCCTGAATTCATTTATTGCTGCATAAATGCTGAAGGCCTTGACAATAACTCAATGCCTGTATCGTTTAATTATCAAAGCCGTTCATTTCCTTGGCAATTGGCTCTAGGTGATGTAAATCCTGATTTCTGGTGGGAGAAGTTCGCAATCACAGACCAAGGTGCACTTGACCTAGACGGTGATCTTGCGACTACTGATGACCAGTTCTTCGTTAAGAGGTTGTATCAGTCAAACGACACTTTCTCGACCACCGTCCAATGCATGTGGGTTGACATAATGTGGGATCCAACCCCTAGTGTCGGTGGGGACGAGCTATTCTCACACATAGATATGGGCCTGATAAGCGATTCCTTCGAGTTCAATTGGAGTGATACCTTCCTTTGGCTCCATGCAAGCAATATGTCGGTTGTCAGTAACACAACTTTTCAAATGATAAACAGCACAATCTGGAGTGAGTTTGGCTATGAATCCATCAACTGGATGACCAAGAATGCCACCTGGGAAGACATGCTGGGTGAACGGTGGTGGATGGACGATAACAAATGGGAGTTCCAATGGTTCTTCTTTTCAGTTCATGAAGGCTATATGGTTTCCGCAACGGAAAGTGGCGGAAATATCCAAGTAGATATTGCAGAATTTGGTACCGAGTATGCCGGTCTTCTGCTTTTCAACGATACCAACAGCAACGGCATCCCGGACGGTGGATATGCGAACGGAATGGTCGATGTCGGTGAATCTACACACTTCTTCGTTATTGACGACGTAGGTACTCTCTCGTTTACGCGTCCGTTTGATTCTACCCAGGCAAGTGGTAGCAGAACCTTAGAAGTAGGCGAAACCGTGGATTTCGGCGTTCAACTGCAGGATGTTAACGGGACCCTATATCCGCTAACAGTTTCAGACAGGATATATAGCGCTTGGGACTTCTACACATCTCACGAAGTGGACATCGAGGACCAAGATTTCGATAGAACAGTTGAATCTGCAACAATTGACGAGATGAGTTTTATGGCCCATTTCTCGGTTACTGATCACCCAGGTACAAACAAAGGCGAAGCCAGCATCAAAGTTGATCAATACATAGGAGACTGGGACCTTACTCACTTCCCAAATGCTGTTCTTCAAGACAGATCTTTGGCAATATCGTATTACGCTCAAATCTCACAGATATCGTTCGAGTTTGCTGCTGATGATATGGTTGTTGGCACTAATGAGAATAGCACAGCAGCGGACGAATTCACATTTACAAACAACGGCACAGAATTTGCAAAGATCCGTATGGGTGGTTCCACTTACGTCTGGGGTAAGGACGGTGGCACATACACGACAAATTCCTCAACAACACCCTTTGGAACTTTCAAGGCAATGTATGAAGGGCACAAAGATTCGGTCTCTTCGTTCAACGTTACAAGTCAAATGTACTTTATGACTGTTGGTTTCAAAAACTGGGATGGCTACAGTGTTGACAACGATCCAGAATTCGTTGTATTTCCTGAAACATTTCAGGGAGTCATCGGGGATTCAATGCTCTTTATCGCTCTGGGAGCAGCAGGGGCCATGATTTTGGTAACTGCAGTAGTGGTCATAAAAAGAAGACGCATCTAACTTCCCCTTTTTTATTTAACCCGTTATATTCACCGGTAGTAACCTTTAAGGAGTGAAAATATCTTAGAATAGTTTAGTAACTTATCGGTAGAGGTAAGGTTCTTGCTTCGCAGTCTGTATATCTTCTCAAAGAGCGGTGATACTCTTTTCGCCAAATTCTTTGGAGAAGATAAAATCGATGAACAACTGTTCTCGGGATTCGTAAGTGCACTATTCTCTCTAGCTCAGGAATTTGGGCACCGTGGCATGGAAATTATGAAAATGGACAATTTGAAGTTCTTCTACGATTTTACTGACAGACTAATCTTTG
This sequence comes from archaeon, assembly GCA_016550415.1. Next base: position 2,165 of record JABXGU010000414.1, read on the forward strand.
CCATCTCTGCCGATGAGGGAGACGACGAAACCGCCGTGAAGAACCTGCTGGCCACAATCCGCGATAGGTTTCTTGAAAGATATGGTGAAGCATTGACTCACTGGCGGGGTGGAGAAGTATCTGCATTCAGGGATTTTGAGAGCGATATTTGGGAAATTACAAAATATGGAATTCCTCCCGAAGGATTAGAACTATTTTTGGCTCCCCCTTTTTCCTTTAATAGAAGAAAGCTGAGAAGCGCAGGAGAAGGTGCA
>JABXGU010000415.1 GCA_016550415.1 archaeon
CACACGATAGCGGGATGGGGCGTCCTAGAACGAGGACATAAAGGAGGAGAGGGGGAGAGGGGAATGAAAGACACAGGGAAGGAGACCCCATCCTATCGCCGTAGTAGTGTCGTGTTACCTCGTTCGGTGTGTTGTGTGTGGAGAACTGTGTTCCATGATGAGGTGGAGTTGGGGTTGGAAAGGGTGCTTTCTTGAAGTGAAAGCATTGGTGTTGTGCTCTATTCCACCTCGGGGAACTCCCGTTATCCAACTGGGTATAGGTGGTACTGAATTTAAAACGTTTCCTTTTACTGTTGGAGTTTTTTCCGTAAATCAGAGTAGATTCGGAAAAAATGACTGAACAGCATGTTACCTTAGGAAGTGTTCCGAGTTCTTCTGCGGAAGACGAGGGCTAGTGAAATGGTTAAGGTGAAGCCAAGGATGATGGAGAGAAGGGGGAATCCAGGGATACCAGGTGGGGGAGGGGTCCAAGTCGAATCCTGAAATGTGACACGGAAGGTGATAGAGGCGGCATTACCATAGGGATCGAATGCTGTGACGTTTAATCCAAAAGTTATTCCGGTAGCGCCTGTTGTACTTTCGAGAAGGCCTGAGCTAGATATTTCAAAATTAGAGGTGTCATTAACTAGCCAATCAGTGACTCCGGAACGGTCAGTGGCATTGAGCTGGAGAACCAGTCCGAGGCCATATTCGACGATTTGATCTTCGGGGATGTTTAGCCAAGTTGGAGTGATTGTGTCGCGTATTTGGAATTGAAAGGTGCTTGAGAGGATGAGCCCACTGGAGTCGTTGACGTTGACTTCGACTCCGTAGTCTCCAACCGCTAGTGAGGTTGTGTTTTGAATCAATCCTGTGCTATCGATGGCGAAGTTGGTAGTATCATTGATCCACCAGGTATCAATGGGATTAGTGGAGAAGGTGCTGAGCTGGTAGGAGCACGAATCTCCAAATTCGATTTGTTGATCTGTAGGAAGGTCGGTCCATTCGAATGGAAGATGTCCTGGAACAAGGTCAAAGGCTTCGAAAAGGTATTCACCGATGTCGGTGAGATGAGTGAATGTGGGAAGAGTTGTTGTGGTGTTGTGATAGACAAATACTGGTACTGGGGCGTTAGTATGATAGGTATCAGTGAATTGGTATTGCAACACGGGATTGGTCATGTTGACCCAAAGGCCGCCACATTCATGGTCGGCGGTGACAATCAGGAGGGTGTGGTTATTTTGTTGGGTGTACTCATATGCAACTTGCACAGCTTCGTCGAAGGCAATGGTTTCGCCGATAGTGTGGTTGATGTGCCAATCATGGCAGGCGTGGTCAATCCGACCGCCTTCGACCATTAGGAAGAATCCGGAAGAGCTCCGATCTAGGATCTGCAATGAGAGGTTGGTCATTTCTTTCAGATGGGGTTCGAAGAGAGGGTTGCGATCGTATTCGTAATTCATATGGTAATCAGTAAATAACCCGAGTAGGTAATCGGCACTTGCACTCGCAATCATGTCGTTTCGATTTTGCACAATCGTGTAGCCAAGGCTAGTCGCTGTTCCTAGTTGGGAGGAGTAGTATTCGAGTCCCCCACCGAGGAGAACTTCAATGTCTTTGGTAATTTGTTGTTGAGCGATTGTATATTGGTCATTGCGAGATGGGACATGTGACGAAAAGGGAGCTGGTGTTCCGTGCGTAAGAGTAGTGGTTGTCACTAAACCGGTGGCTTTACCTAATGCTTCAGCGGCTTCTAGAATCGTGGTCAAATTTTCACCAGTCGGTAACATAGCAACCATATTGTTGTTCGTCCGATTCCCAGTTGCGAGGGCTGTTGCCGCGGCGGCAGAGTCGGTCACTGAACTATCCAAAGAATACGTTTCGATATCGCCAAGGTACGACAATTCATCCATAGTTAAATTTCCGGATGTTCCCAGCCATTTCTTGGTAGCATTAATTTGTCCCCAACCCATTCCATCTCCAATCATCAAAATAACGTTCTCAAAAGGCGCATCAGAAGGTGGAGGTGCAACGAGTACATTTTGGCTGACCTGTACCACTGGAGTGATCACAGTTATTGGAAAAGGAGACATCAGAAGTATACTAAGCAGTATCGATAGGGAAACAATTGGAATTAATTTCAGAATGATCCAACCTCTTCGTCGTAACCGAGTTTATGTTCATTTTAAATTGTTCGAATAACGCAGCAATTTTCTTGTTTAAGGCTTCATTGAAAAACGAGGGTTTTTATACAACCTTCAATCGAGAGCAGAGCGGAGGGTTTCTTGGTAATGACCTTCATTGAAGCTCCTTTACATTTCGGGCTACTCTTGACAACGACAATCATTTTATTACTAATGACACTCATAGGGTTTCTGTGGGTTATAAGAACTGAGAATGCGCGTGCCAGTATTTGGTCGGGATTCTTAGCGATTTTTTTCGCGTTCTTTACGTTTCTAATTCTCACAATCATGGTCTTTCAGGTACCTGCTGTTGCGACAGTGAATGAACTCTTGCCGTATTCATTGGGAGCATGGACATGTGTTTCGTTCCATGCTTTCTTCCTATTGTACTATGTCCTAGGATTCACGTGGCTGCAAAAACGAGTCTGGCTTGCCATCCTGCCTGTTATAGGTACCATGGGATTTGTGGCAATCTTGTGGATATATGCCACGCCGGCGAATATGACCCTTGTTTTTGATGGTGTCATGAATTGGCTAGCGATGCCAATAAGTATCGTTGGCGTCGGTGGCGTCCTAGCAATCTTCTATATGTTCTTGGCACCAACCTTTGCGGTCTATCAGGTCACGAAATCGCAAGAAGGCATGGTAAAGATGGGGAACTGGATTGGATGGATTGGTCTCTTACTGTGGTTCATTGCTGCACTTCTTATGGCTCTGGTCCTTTATGTTGCACCGTACATGCTCTTTGTCTTAGCCCTTGCGACTGTCGCTCATATGCTTGTGTTCATCGGTTGGCTCATGGCCACACGGGGAACGAGCCCACAGACATCAACTGGATAAATAATGCCTGATATTCCTTTAGATGCATATCGGGCATTTCCCTCTTTTTTCTGAAAAGCAAGCGTTTTTATAGCCAATGCCAAGGATGGAAGCCTGGAGGGTTTTTCTGAATGCTCTATGTCACTGAAGCACCAATTAAATTTGGGTTAGCGGCAGCTGTTTGTATACTGGCAATAATCGGAGTAATATTGTCTATCTGGTTGGTGAGAAAGTCGCAGGGTTTCTATCGGACCATGCGGACCTTTTTTGTGCTATCTCTGATTTGTTTGTCCATCGGCTTCCTGTTCATCGCTTTGTCCTTTTACAATCTTCCAGCCGCTGCCACTGTTGAACAGATGCTGCCTTATAATCAGCTTATCTATGCGTTTATCGGATTACATGCCTTTTTCCTGTGGTTGTATTTCTGGTGGCAATGGTTCAATGAAAAGAAATGGCGTTTGATATTCCCTGTCATACTAACTGGTGTTTTTCTTGTACTCCTTATGATCTTGCCAACGCCTCTCACGACAGGCATTGTGTCGGATGGCGTGAACAACTACTTGGTCATGCCCCTTCCACTATCTGCGTATGGGGCTATTCTCATCCTGTGGTATCTGCTACTCGTGCCATTTATTGCGTTATATCGTTTAGCAAATGAACGGGAAGGGAGAAACAAGACCTGGACATGGATCAGTCTCTTTTCCTTAATTCTATGGTTTATAGCAGTGATGATGATGGCAATGGTCGCCTTCATTCCCATTGGTATGCTTTATGGCCTTGGACTAAGCTTTGTCGCATGGCTTCTTTTCTCCATTTCAGGCAGCCAGATTCAACTCCCGATGACCCCTGAACCTTAATCACTCCCGTAGCATTCCTGATGATGCTACGGGCCTCACCCTTTTTCAAACGATACATATTCTTAGATGAGAAGGCTAAAACAAAAAACAGAACAATACACTCGCCAAATGGACTCTATAGTCAAGCTGTTAGGTGGAGGTGCCCGAGAAAGACCGGGCACGTCCCTGTGTGGTCATCCCCCTATATCCCCAAAGGGAAGCAACGTAGACACAGGACGTTCATCGGTGCCAGATGCCTCAGGAAAAAACATCTGAGGTTCGGACAACGGGAGGAGGGATTTGGGAGGGACAGGATTCGGGAGGGTTCCCCGGGTGGGATTGATTTTTCGAGGCGCCGGGACAACCGATTCACGTCCTTGGTGCTTCCCGGAGTCTTCGTTACCAAATAGTACTTTCTGAGTAGAGCGTTTGCGTAGTTCCCATAATCGAAACTACGCATTTGCGCAGTATTTCAGTTCGAAATGATGTGAAACTGAATAAAAATAAGGAAATTTCACGCGATTGCGGGCTTCCGAGTCCTCTTAAAAGGTTTACACTTTGTTAGATACATGCACTGACTAAGTTGTGATTTTCGAGAGAAGGGCAAAGCATATCAGCGTCTGAACCGCGTGAGTAAATGGTATCGAGTAACAGTGGGTGGGTCTTTGACGTTTAAACCATCGGTATTAGAAGACCGAGGAGCATGGTTGTTAATCAAACGATTACTTGACGGAAGTATCGAGGAGTTACAACCTATCCTAGATTCAACAACGCCATATGGATTCCGATACCCCGAAGCTGAAAAGACACTTGAGGTCGATGCAAAAGAGACTGTCGATCGCTTAGAGGGATTACGACGGGCAGGGATTCTGAAGGGAGAACTTGCAGAATCAATCTTTACATGTGAGAACTGCGAATCGCCAGATCTTCATCCACAATATCAGTGCATGACCTGTGAAGGAAGCCGCCTAATTCGGCATCCTGTAATTGAACACTTTTCTTGTGGATTCATTGGTCCGCGAAATGAGTTTGAAACGAAAAAGGGTATGCGCTGCCCTTCCTGTGGAAAATTGTTGGAAGGAGAACAACAGGATTACAAATCCGAGTTAGCCTTTCGGTGCATGGATTGCAACACGGTGAGTGCAAAACCAAGGTTGGTCTTTCGATGTTTTCAATGTCAGAAGGTGAGTGAACCCCTTTCTACATCTGAACGAGTTGTATACGTTTATCGTTTAAATATGGAGCATCGAGGCGAAATCATTCATTACCTTGGTTTCCATCCAACTCCGGAGGCTGAGAAGCCATCACGCCGAAAACATCGTGTAGATTTGGACGGGCTAGATCGAAGAATTTTAAATATTTTACAGCGCGATGCACGAAAATCATATCGTAACATCGCCAAGCAGTTGAAAGTGAGTGACGCGACGATTCGTAGCCGAGTAGCCCGGTTAGAGCAAAACAACGTCATTAAAGGATTTACAACGTTAGTTGATCCGGAACAAGCTGGAATGGAAGCGCTGGCTCTGATTCAACTCGAAGTTGAATCTCAAGCATTAACCAAACTGAACACAGACTTGCGAGGAGTGGAAGGAGTGAAGCTTATAATGGAAACGGGAGATCGCCCGAACATCATTCTTATTGTGACTTTCCAGACAAGAGACGCGTTGAATCTATTCTTAGATCAATACATTCGAGGGAAATCAGGAATTCAGTTGCTTTCAGTTACGTTAGCCTTAGGGCTACGTAAACTTGATTGGATGATTCAGTTATAAAATTGGGGAGCCCTTATGGTTCTTCAGGTTTTCAAGCGATGGGCGATAACCTTTTTGAACTGATA
>JABXGU010000038.1 GCA_016550415.1 archaeon
CGATGCGCTAATCCTCCCATCTCAAGTAACAAACCAGCAAGACCAGTGGATTTTTCGATGAGGCTTGTAGGTCCACCTCCCTTCAAGGCTTCTAGAGCTTCACGTGCTTCAAGGGAGGGACCAATGGCGTGCCCAACTGGTTGACTTCCATATGTAATCGCACAATGTACATTAATGCCTAACTCGTTGCCAACGTGAATGAAATCATGGCTAAGTTTTCTCGCCTCCTCCATGGTAGTAACCTTGCATCCATTTCCTGTCGGTAAATCAAGAACCAGATAATCGACGCCTGTAGAGAGTTTCTTTGCCATTATTGAGGCAATCATTTGCGGTCGTGGGTCAATCAGAAGTGGGTGTTCGATTCGAATAAACAAATCGTCAGCAGGAGCGAGATTAAGCGAACCACCCCAAACTATGGCAGCGCCTACCTTCTGCACCAGTGAATGTAACTCATCTGCACTGAATTCAACATCCGCTAAAACCTCCATTGTGTCAGCAGTACCACTTGGACTAGTAATTGCCCGGCTGCTGGTTTTAGGAATTAAGAGACCTGCTGCTGCGACGATTGGTACAATAAGGAGTGAAACCTTGTTACCAGGTACACCACCTATGCTATGCTTATCAAATACATGATCGCCAAAATCCATCCTTTCTCCTTTTTCAGCGATAGCCTGTGATAGGTGGACCGTTTCATCTAGTGAGAGTCCTACAACTTGTTCTGCTACAAGAAAAGCTGCAATATCAATGTCTGCGAGGCGTCCTGATACCAAATCTTGGACAATTGCACTAATTTCCTCTTTACCTAAACCTAGTCCATCCATTTTCTTGCGAATAGCGCGGATGGATGTGGGTCTGACATCGCTTGTAACTTCTACTTTTACACCTGATTTAACTCCTAGTTCTCTCTGAACCTCGCTAAGTATGCCCACCTCTCCAGGTTCAACGAGGTCATGAGTGGTTTCAACAATGGCAACGGTCTCCTCCTCCTTATATTGTAGATGTACTCGTTCGCCAGCAAACATAGCTAGCAATGTTACATCGGTAGGGTTCAAAAGTATCTTATGAACTCCACCTGTATCGATGTCGATTATCTTCGCTCTAAGTTTCAAGAATGATATCCCCAATAAATAATAATTCTGATTTTTCCTAAGTCGGCTTCTGTTATTGACCCAAGGGCGCTTATAACTCTGTTCACGTCTATGTATTTAGTGCCATTAGAATGGCGTCATCACCATTTCTGTAATACGCCTTAAGTGTTCGAACTCGTGAAAATCCTAAACTTTCGTATAGGCAAATTGCGGGCTTATTGGTTATCCTGACCTCAAGGATTACTTCTTTGGCATCATATCTTGATTTCAATGCCTCAAGGGATTGCTGAACAAGTTGAGTTCCAAGACCCTTTCGCCTATGGCGTGATAGAACTGACACACTAACTATATGACCTCTTCGTATCCAACGGAGGGCAAAATGTGAAACCCCGCTTTCCATACGGCACATGCAATATCCAACGATTTTTCCTTCAGCCTCAGCGACAAAGAAAGCCTCTGAATAACGTTCATAGATTTCTCTGAAGAAATATTCGGGATAATTTTCTGGTAGTGTCTGCAGGTTGATTTGCTCAACGTATGACAAATCTTCAGGTTTTGCTTTACGTATTACAAAGCCCTGCAATTGGGTCAAGACTATCAACAAACTAGGGGGTAGATATTTCGCATAAAAATTTATTCACCTGCCAAATCGGAAAGGTTTATCTGCACGTATTCAGTCGCGTGACAGGAAATACCGGTGTGTAATCTTGTCCGAAGAGAACAACCACTCCTACTCGGAATCTCCAGCAAAAGACCCCCAGGACGAAACTCCAACTGAACTGGTGGAATCTCCTGTCACTGACACATTACTCCTTAAACTCCGTGATATCGTGAAAGAGGAGTTTACAGTTCTTAACGCATACATTGATGTCAGGGATAATCTTCCCATTTTTGTTATTGCTGAAGACGGACAAATAAAGGAGCGTTCCCAACGGCTTTCGGAACGCCTTAAACCTCACAAGCTTCTTGCTGTCATTCGCCGAGTGGAACTATTTGAAGGCACTGGCGAACGTAGTACTGTCATTAAGCTTGCTCCTGCGCCTCCTGAGAGGAAAAAGGGCAGTTACAATGTGAATATTGCCCTCTTTATAATAACAGTAATTGCAGTTCTTTTCACTGGTTGGTTATTCGCCACAAGTCCCGCCTTGGAATATATTTATACAAATTTTCTGCACGTTTCATACAACCCAATTATAGTGATGGTTGAGTACTCTGTTGCCATCATGGCTATAATTGGTCTCCATGAATTGGGTCATATCATAGCCAGTCGTGGACATGATATAGATGCCTCACTTCCCTACTTCATTCCTGGTTTTTACCCATGGGGGACATTCGGTGCTCTCATCGTCCAACGCTCCCCACCACCGAATCGGGATGGGCTTTTTGATCTTGGGATTGCTGGTCCCCTTACTGGTTTTCTTGTGGCCATCGTCACTGTGGTAATTGGTTTGATGCTCAGCCCAACCATCAGCAGCGCACAAAATGCTCAGCTAGTAGCTTGGTTAAGCAGTCAGGGTATTGATTCACCCGGATATATCCCACTGCCCCTTCTCTTCGAATTCATTATGTCTCTTTTATACCTGGGTGTTCCTTCGAGCTATACCGTCTATGCGCATCCCGTTGCATTTGCGGGCTGGGTTGGCTTCGTCATCACAGGTCTCAATTACTTTCCTGTAGGTCAACTCGATGGAGGACATGTCGCCCGTTCACTCTTTGGCGCAAAATATCACCAGATACTCTCCTTTGTCACCATCTTCATCCTTTTCATACTCGGCTACTGGTTTATGGCAATAATCGTTTTCTTTCTATTCTCTGGACGTCATCCTGGCCCTGTCGACGATGTGTCTCCTCTAAGTAATAGCAGAAAGATAATCGGCATACTCTCATGGTTTTTACCCGTACTCCTGCTCCCCCCAATGCCAATGTTATTATGGTAAGCAGAGGAAGACTTCAACCTAAGAGTCTTCTATGGAACGTTTACGGTCATTGAATGCTAGGGCGCAGAAGGAAGGACTTCAGTAGCGTGTGGCATCGCCCAGACAGTGGCGTCATTTCCCAATTTTTCAAGGGCAGCAACTAGAGCGTCGTTGGCTGTTTTGAAAGGCGTCATATGGTAATATTCTCTTACTTCATCTGGCTTAAGTGTGGATACAAGAAATAGGTCTGCATGTTCTGCTGCTCTGGCCAAATAGTAGCTTTTGTGGCCACCCATTATGAAGTTGGTCCGTATCTGCTGATCCAAGTCTTCAAGTGTAGGGTAATCGTGTGCCCATTGCTCGAAAACCTTATGCCCGATTCCTTCACGGCATTCAAGTAAGTTAATGATGATACCGCCCTTCTTTACTGCATGGAGTGCATTGTCTGTTGCCTTGTATGCCTGGTACAAATCAATATCCTTGGGAAATCCTGAACTTGCTATAACAATATCCGCGCGCTCCTTAATTGGAACACGTCCATACTGATCTACAAGTTTGGTACCTTGTATCCATGCTTTCTCAAGATCGCCAGCGAAGGCCGCAACGATTTCCTTCTGAGTGTTGCGGACAAAGTTGACAATGAAATCAACACGTGCTAAACGAGCTGCTTCTATCATGTCAAGATGGATTGGATTTCCCTCCAGATTACCTGTAATTGCCTTCGGATGGGTCAACATACCATGGTTCTTATTGATGGTCTTTCTGCTACTAACTGCGGGTAAGATACTTTTACGCCCACCCCCGAAGCCTGCGTAGTAATGGTAACCTATGTCCCCTGTTAATAGGTGCAAATCTGCATCGTAGAATATACGGTTAATATCCACCTCTGTATCATAGGAGGTTTTACCAACATGAACTTGATCATTAGCATCACAGTCGTGAACAATCATTCGGTGTTTATGGCAACTCACATCACTGAGAAGTTGTCTCTGTTCCTCTGGCGTAGTGGCTCTGTGTGTTCCAGTTCCAAAAATAATGGTCACATCCTCCTCCTGAACACCTGCTGCCAATAATTGGTCAAGCAACGGATTAACAAGAATGGCACAAGGCAACCCACGAGTATGATCATCAACAACAATAGCCGCTTTTTGACCAGCTTCAGCAATTTCCGTCAAAGGAGGAGTACCTATCGGCTTAGAAACCGCATCCATAACCACCTTAACAGGATTTCCCGTTCCTGAAACCGACTTTGCATCCAAAACACCTAATAAATTACGTTCCGGAATTTCCAATGACAACTTCTCTGAACCAAATGGAAAAGACACCTTGGTCATGATATCACGCTCAATCAAGCATCCACAAATAGCACAGACAATATTACGTACAAAAGAATTCTGGCTGCACCAGCCAAATTAGCTATAGATTTTGAAGGCACCTAAAGGATACCCTGTTTCTGAAGCTTCTCAATTTCCTCAAATTTCTTTGGTAAATACTCCTCAGTAACATAACTCAAACCATACCGGCTAAAAGCCTGCTGCTCCGCCTTCCGACCATGCTTAAGAAAAAGCTCCAATTCTTTCTGCCAAAACTTAGACTGATAACGTGGATCCTCCTGAAGCTGCTGAGTACGCCTACGATCAACATCAGTAAACGGATCACTAGGCAATTTATACTTAGTAATATCAGAAGCCCAAACACCCATCCAAATTGCATCAGGCGTTGCTAACCCACGCAAATGAGCAGCTGAGGCACTACCAGAAATAATAACCTGCGCGATGTGAACTCCCCAAGGGTCTGCATCGACGAAGAGGTAGGTGGGGAGGTTTAGTTCGTATCGGAGTCTTCGGATGATGCGGCGTACGCTGCGTGGTGCTTGTCCTGCTGTGTGGATTAGTATTGCATTATGTTTTTCGTAGACGCCGTCTTCGACGAATCGGGTGAACATACCGCCGGATTCGATGGCTATTACCTTGTTTGCTTTGCATTTGATGAATTTTGCAGAGGTTAGATAGGGTCCAACCATGAGACCATCTGGGTGGTCGGTTAGGTTTACTCGTCGTCCAGCGTATTTCTGGGGTGCTGTGTATTCGATGGTGAGGTCGCCATACATTGCTGCCCTGTCCTCTGGAAAGACTCCGAAGGTTTCACGGGGTGTTTTGAGTTTTGCTTCCACATCTGTGATGGTTGTGTCGCTTTCACTTTGGTTGGTGAATTTAACTCCGAACCCGAAGGATTGGTAGTAGATATCCCGTAAGGTACTGGATTTTGTTTCTCCCATGAGTTGTCGGAGAAATCGCATGACCCAGATGAGCTGGCTGAAACTTCGAATTTGTCCTACGTTGCGTGTTGAACGGGTTACTGTTTTGTCTGCAAGAACATATTGGCCAAGGGCTTTGTCAAAACGGATATTACTCGTGCTTCGTCTTGGTATTTCTATTTGGGGAAATTGACCTTTTGTTAGGATACCGTATAGTGTCGTTCCAATTGTACGCAAATCCTTTTGAGCTTGATCTGGTGTTATCTTTTCTTCTTCGAATGCTTTTGGTTCTCTTTTAATGCGGCGAAGACGTTGGGCTTCAGCGGATGCGAGTCTCCATTCTAGTCTCCCTTTTTGTTTACGAGTTTCTATTAGGCCTTCATCTTCTAACTTCTTTAGAACACGACGTATTCTCCTTGCATCAATCTTTAACTTCTTAGCAATTGATTTTGTAGTCTTCCA
>JABXGU010000416.1 GCA_016550415.1 archaeon
ATGGGAAAAGCATAGTAAATTCAAAGCCATCGAGTGTACCCATGCTGAAAGTACCAGTCCGATCAACAAATTCATTGACGTTGAATGTCTGTTCTTCGCTACCGAAGAATTTGTCTTCATGTCGACTCGCCCAAGCTGCCATCGTGATACTTTCTGGTGTCTGCATGGTACTCTTCATGGGACTAGGTGATCCACCTAATACACCGATGTTAAGAAAACCAGCGATACCAACACCCCCAATGGAATCATTTGCGAGAGCGGGAGTTACTAATTCGGTGCCACCTCGTCGAGATGTTCCGAGATTCAACAGATAGGTCTGGAAGCTGTCACGTCCTTGGATTTCTACAGGATCAGGACTTCCTTGTTCGCCAAAATACCCATAGGCTTCAATTCCAACAGTCATGTTCGGGATAGGAATGGTAATCCCGAAGATACGCGCGAATTGTATACCTAAGACATTTTCGAAGTCTTGGTGAATGGCATCGCCCCAGATTTGGATTTCAGAAGAGCTACCACCCATGAAGACCATGAGGATAGCATTCGGTGGTAATAGATCTAAGATGCCCATCATCGCATCTAGTTCTGAGCTTCCCGAGGTGTCGTTGGTTATCACCTGCATAAGCCCAGTGAGGACATCCAGATAGTCACCCCATCTGAAAATGCTCAGCGCAAGAAGACATTCAGCATAATGTGGAGCCGCGGTATTGAAAGCGCCGACATCTCCTGCCGCTACAAAAGTACCAGTCATGGAGCCATCAGGTCCCACTACAAAAGCGGTGAGGTCAGCATTTCCTTCCATCGTGAAGTTCTGTAATGAAGCAGTATGATACATAGAATGTTTGATACCATCTTGAAAAGACATGATTTCAATTGGTGAATAGATGGAATGTGTTCCTGGATAGAAAAAGGGTAGAAAACTGCTGAGTAACAGAAGTATGCTTATGGCGGCGACAGGGAGGGTGAATTTATTTGAGCGGGTCAGTGGAGTTGAGGATTGATAATATCTTTGTTTCATTTTGATTTGCCTCCGAATGATTTAGTCACGCACTGGAAAGATTGCACGACCAATTATACCTCCAATAATTGCAGCTACCAGGAGAATGATGAAATTGAGTACGAGGGGTAAGATGATTGTTGTGACGATCATGTTCTGTAAGACTCCAATAATTATTGAGGGATCAACAACTCCACCACCACCTGTGATATCTCCAATTCCTCCGATAATCGCGTTGATGATTGGTCCGATTACTGGAGCTGTGATGATATCAAACAACGAGACACCCGGTGGGATGTTTGCTAAGATCGCCATGAAATCAATTGACCCAAATGCTCCGGTGAGAATAAGCGGTAAAAAGACGGCGACTAACCCGAGGATCATCATTAGGAATGTGAATCCGAAAATGAATATCACGACGGGAATTGTGCCCCAGATACTTCGGACAAAAAGACCAGATACCATACCGATTACCACCCAAGCAACTAGTACTGTTGGGTAGCTGAGTGGGTGGCCAAAGATGAGAAACAGGTACATGAAGAAGAAGCGTAACCAGTGCCCGAGATATGGAGCAAGCCAGTAAATAATTTGATTATATGACGCTGGAAAGAGGAAGTATGCCATTGCCATGCTGAGGAAAAAGCCTACAGTAAGTCCAATTAATTTGCGTCCCATAATGTCTCATTCCTGAGTAGACTGTTTGGTTATTTTGTCTCTCAAAATTCACGCCTATTAAGGTTTCCCGCAACAATACGCCCATTAGAAACCTGTATGTAAATCTCAATGCAAAACAAGAAATAAGCCTATTTTCGGGATCGGCGACGTTTACGCCGCATTTTTCGGGCGCGTTTCTTCTTCCACTTTTTTCGCATTTTTTTCACCAACGTCGCAGATTGTGGGTAGTATCCTCTTCTCGTGGGTTGTTAAAAGTTTCGACTGCAGGTAGTTTAAAGTGATTCTACCCTATTAGTAAATGAAGATTTGACAATTTAGTTGGATGTTATTTGATTATCAACAATTGTCTATTATACGCTTCTGTTCCTAGGATTTCCTGGTAACTTTTGTCTTTAGGGATATTCTCAGAGCGATTCAGTACTCACCACTTCCCTAATCATTAAGAGAGTTAAGGACATTGATTAGTCATGGATTCTGTTGCCGTGGTGAAAGTTACTCACGATTTGGAGACCACATTAAGTAAAGGTTTGCAATTAATCGGAGGATTTGGTAGCCTTCGATCACCTGTGATGATCAAACCTAACATATGCACAATCTCAGATAACACTGGATTTTCTGTGACGGATGTAAAAACCATCGAGTCACTAGTTACACTTCTTCTTAGGGAAGATCCCAACCTATCCATCAAGATTGTTGAATCTGATAGTCAGAGTAAATGGGCGTTTGAAGCTTTTGACAAATTCGGATACACTAAACTAGCCAATAAATTACAGAAACAGGATTATGATGTTTCTTGTGTGAATCTCAGTGAATGTGAAACAGTTCATATTCCATTTGAGGGGAAATATTTTACAAACCCGAAACTTCCAGATGTTCTCATAAACCCTGGTTATGTGATTTCTGTTGCTGTGGCAAAAACCCATTACCTCACGTTTATTACGGGTGTATTGAAGAACCTTTTCGGATTTCTTCCACGCAAAGATCAGAGCTTCTATCATTCGAATATCAA
>JABXGU010000417.1 GCA_016550415.1 archaeon
AGCCTTGCCACTGTGAAGAAATTAATCAAAGAGGCACTCGATTCCTTCTATAAACAAATAGAGAATTTTCTTGATCGACTATGGGCAGAAACAAAAGAATCCAGCTGAAGTAGAACAGGGTATGTGGTTGTCTTTGATATTAAGGAATAACTTTAGGCGACTGCAAGACAGTTGTGCACTGTAGTGGCACTATCGTTACCTTTTTATTATAGTTTGTAAATCGATAGGACAATCGTGAAGATAGGTGCTAAATAAATGGCGAATATCAATTGCCCTTTCTGTTCCAAAACAGGTATCCTACTAGTAACTACTGGATTGGCAACCATCATAACCAGTGCAATCCTAACCATCCCTATGCTGATGATAGTTGGATTAATTCTATTAATGGGAGCTTATGTTGTCCCATCAATGATAGGAAAAAAGGGATGCACAGACGCTTCATGCAGCACAACTTCACAAGAAGCTGGAGAGGATGAAATACATGAGTGATTCCTCCGATGCAGAACTAGAACGTTTACGAAAGAAAAAACTTCAGGAATTGAAAAGAAAAATGACAACACAATCAACACCCAAACCAACGCCTTCAACCCCACAAGGCGTCCTACACCTGACAACCCAAAACTTTGATCAAACCATTCAAAATGGTGTCACCCTTGTTGATTTCAACGCCGCTTGGTGTGCTCCCTGTAAGATGATGGCACCTGTTATTGACCAACTAGCCCAGGAGTTTGCTGGGCGCGTAATTGTTGGTAAAGTTGATGTTGACGTGAACATGGAACTTGCTATGCGCTACCAAGTCCAAGGGGTTCCTACCTTTGGCATCTTTAAGGATGGTGCACTCGTCCAGCGGCTTGTTGGCGCTGTGGGATATCAGACTCTAAAAGCAGCGCTTATGCAGTTCCTCTAATACTACCTTTGATTGTAGACTGCAAGGTAGTGAGTAGGATTTAGGACATAGATTCCTTCGGACAAGCTCCCCGGGCCCTAGGCGAATACTGGGTTGCAGGGGAGCAAAATCCGAAAATATTAAAAGATGCACTCGGGTTTTTCTGTCCAGTTAAGCTTCCTTACGGGTTGAACAGTATGACTCGTTGGGATGTTTGGGCAGAGCGAAGAGCACTGTATCTATTATGCTTATATTTCGTCTGCTGGGTCTCATAAGCGTATCTTAAAGGCTAGAAGGTGTTTGGGTCTGACTCCAAAACGACACAAAAGAAGTAAAGCAGCCGAGGATAGAACTGAAGATTCAACAGTTTCAGAGCCAATTACTGCTAAAACAAAGGAAGAGAAGTCTAAGTTGTCAGATATGACAAGAAAGGAGCTAGTGGCAGCTTTAGAAGCAGAGCAGAAACGAGTAGAAGATTTCCGAACCCAGCTAGCTTATTTACAGGCAGAATATGAGAATTCCCTTAAAGCAGGTGAACGTCGAGAAGCAACACTTGTTCAACAGGCAAATCGCAATCTCGTACTGCAGCTTCTACCTGTCTTAGATGATTTGGAACGAGCAAGAATCATGGTACCAATGATTGATGTAAATGAGCCCTTCGTTGAGGGACTCACCATGGTGATAAAATCCTTTGAAGCTGCACTTCAAGCTGCAGGAGTCAAGCCTATTGAGTGTCAGGGACAAAAATATGATCCACTACGTCATGAAGTAATTAGTCGAGAGGAAACCACCAAGTATCCTCCGAATACTGTAATCGAAGAATTGCGAAAGGGCTACCTTTTAAAGGGTGCTCTTCTCCGCCCCTCACTAGTAAAAATTGCAGTACATCCAGCAGAAAGAGAAGAAAAACCTGCTAAGAGACGAAGGAAGCGCACTAAATCTTCTCCGAAAGGCGGGGAGGATAAAGATGTCTCCACATAATAATGATAATAAAACCTTGAAAATATCCGATAATTAAATAGAGTTGAAGAAAATGGCAAAAATCATTGGAATCGACCTTGGAACAAGTAATTCTGCAGCGGCAGTAATGAAAGGTGATCGACCAGTAATTATTCCAAGTGCTGAGGGACCAACAGTTTCTGGAAAGGCTTTTCCCTCCTATTTTGCCATCACAGAAGATGGCCAGCGTCTTGTCGGTGAACCAGCTCGAAGACAGGCTGTCGCCAACCCTGAAGGTACAGTGACAGCTGTTAAGAGGAAGATGGGGACCCGGGAGAAAATCAAAATACGTAACAAAACATTCACTCCAGAACAGATCTCATCCTTCATTCTGCGTAAAATCAAAACTGATAGTGAGGCGTTCTTGGGTGAAACTGTGGAAAAGGCAGTAATCACCGTTCCTGCATATTTTGATGATAATCAACGGCAGGCTACAAAGGATGCAGGAGAACTTGCTGGGCTCGAAGTAGTTCGACTCATTAACGAGCCAACAGCGGCATCACTCGCATTTGGTATAGACAAGTTGGACAAGGAGCTGAAAATCCTTGTCTTCGACCTTGGTGGGGGAACACTTGATGTTACTATCATGGATTTTGGTGGTGGCGTCTTCGAAGTTGTGTCCACAGCAGGTGATACCAAACTTGGTGGAACAGATATGGACCGACTAATCGCTGAGTGGCTAGCAGATGACTTCAAAGCAGAAACCGGTATTGACCTACGAGAAGATCCCACCGCTTGGCAACGGCTGTTGGAAGCAGCAGAAAAAGCAAAGATTGAACTTTCTAATGTCCTTGAATCTGAAATAAACCTGCCCTACCTTGCGTCAGATAAAGATGAACCTAAACACCTGAAGAAGAAATTGACTCGTGCCAAGCTAGAGGATCTAATTCGTGATATTATCAACCGATGTGATGGCCCTATGCGTCAGGCACTGTCAGATGCAAAATTGCGACCCAATGATGTTGATAAGATCATCCTCGTTGGTGGACCTACGAGTATGCCCGTTGTTAGCCAATATGTAGAAAAGTTCATTGGAAAAAAGGCAGAACGTGGTGTTGACCCAATGGAGGCTGTGGCTTTAGGTGCAGCAATCCAAGCAGGCGTAATAACTGGTGAGGTCAAGGATCTACTCTTGTTAGATGTGACTCCTCTCTCGCTAGGTGTTGAAACAAAAGGTGGTGTCATGACCACTATCATTGAGCGTAACACAACGATTCCAGTTAAAAAAAGTGAGATCTTCACAACCGCTAGTGACATGCAAACCGTTGTAACCGTTCATGTCCTTCAAGGTGAAAGGGCCATGGCAAGTGATAACATCTCTTTGGGGCAATTCAATCTCACAGGAATACCTCCAGCACCCATGGGTGTACCACAAATTGAGGTCACCTTTGACATTGATGTCAATGGCATTATGCACGTCTCTGCCAAGGACTTAGGAACAGGAAATGAACAGAAAATCACCATAACAGCATCCACAAAACTAAGCGACAAAGATAAGGAAAAAATGATCAAAGATTCCGAAGAATACGAAGAGGAAGACAAACGCCATCGTGAGGAAGTCGAAGAGCTAAATAAAGCTGAATCCATGGTTTACACAGCCCGAAAAACACTGAAAGACCTGGGCGATAAGGTTAGCAAGGAAGACCGAGAAAAAGTTGAAGGATCAGTTGGCAAACTCGAGCAAGCCATAAAAGACAAGGATTTGACCAAAGTCAAGCAAGAGATGGATAACCTCACTGAAATATTACAGGGTATGGGAGCTGCAGTCTATCAGCAGGTTGCAGAAGAACAAGCAAAAAGACAAGCACAAGCAGGAGCACCTGAAGACAAATCTGCAGGACCCAAAAGAAAACGAAAGAGAAAAACCAAGGATGAAGAAGAGAAACAGGACGAAAAAGTGGTCGACGCAGATTATGAAGTCGTCGAAGATGAAGAGGACAAATAGTCGCTGAAACCGGTGACCAAGTGTGAGTCCAAGTGATAGTAAACGTGATTACTATGAGGTTCTAGGCGTTTCACGTAATGCTTCTGAAGATGAGATAAAACGGGCTTACAGAAAACTTGCGCTTAAGTATCACCCTGATAGGAACAAATCTTCTGATGCTACTGAGAATTTCCGAGAAATATCAGAAGCTTATGCAGTTCTTTCTGATAAAGAAAAACGTAATATGTATGACCGATTTGGTCATGCTGGGGTGCATGGACGTTGGTCTGTAGATGACATCTTTGGAGGTGTCAACTTTGAAGACCTTTTCCGAAGTTTTGGAATTGGTGGAGGATTTGGAGGGTTTGGTAGTATATTTGACCTCCTAATGGGAGGTCCAAGTTTTCGTCGAACAACTCGAAGAACAGCAGGAATTGATCTACGCTACGACATGGAAATCAGCTTAAAGGAAGCAGCTAGTGGTCTTGAACAAGAAATTACAATTCCCCGGGATGAATCATGTCCACATTGTAAAGGGACAGGAGGAGAACCTGGTACAGAAATCATCTCCTGTTCACAGTGTAAGGGAACAGGTGAACTACGTCAAATGCAACGCTCAGCCTTTGGTCAGGTTATTCGTATTTCCACATGTCCAGCTTGTCAGGGCAGAGGGCAAACCCCTAAAAAGCAATGTAAGGAGTGCCGTGGGCGGCGTGTTGTACGCCGTGAGCGGCAATTGTTGGTGAAGATACCTCCAGGGGTTGATACTGGCACAATGCTTCGATTATCTGGGCAGGGTGCCTCCGAAGAAGGAGGACAACCAGGCGACCTATATGTTGTCATTCATGTTCGTCCTGATCCAACTTTCAAACGCATGGGTGATGACATTCTAATAGAAGTTCCAATTTCAATTACGCAAGCCACTCTTGGTGCTGAAATAGAAGTACCCACGTTGACAAAGAGAGCTAGATTACAGATTCCTGCTGGTACGCAACCTGATACCATTCTTCGCTTGAAAGGTGAGGGAATGCCACGTACACATGGACGAGGACAAGGCAACCAATTGGTGCGTATCAAAGTTGTTGTCCCATCAAAGCTAAAGGATAAGCAACGAGAACTCCTTGAACAACTCTCAAAAGAACTGGACAACAATTCTTCGTCTAAATAATTCAAGAGTAACTTGACTTGGCAAAGTAAGTGACTAGTCTGCCTTGCCTATAACTTGAACGTCTTTTAGACGAATTGAAGGAGCAACAATAGAGTTATTTGGCTCAACAAGGTAGCCACGAACATCAGAGCCAAGGCAATCAACTTTCTTTATAATATCAAAGATGTTACCTGCCAACATTAGCCCATGACAGCAACCTGTTAGTTTACCATCTTGGATTCGAAACGCTGGATTACCAACAACACTAAAGTCACCTGTTTCCTGATTCGATGAATGGGCACCTTGCACACCTTTGATGAGGTACCCAGATTTGACATCACCAATTAGATCTTTTAGAGGAAGTTTCCCTGGAGGTAAAACAATATTGGTGGGTTGGATGCTAACTAACCCGGTTCGTAAGTTACGACTCGCATTTCCTGTACTTTTCTCTCCATGTCGATGCCCCCAATAATTATCCCAGAGAAATGACTTTAAGCGTCCATTTTCAATAATGGGAGTCGTTTTGTGAGGAACACCTTCACCATCAAAAAGGAATGTATTAAATCCACCAGGCAGTAGCCCATCATCAATAATGGATAATTTATTTGATCCGATTTTTTCGCCAATACGTTCAGCCAACAATGATTTACCTCGAACCACGTTTTCACCATAAATTGCAGGGATAAGAGTGTGGATGAATATTTCACCCAGGGCTTGAGGGTTCATAATGACGGTTCCACGTTCTGTCAAACCCTTGACTGACTTCTTTGCCAGTAATACATCATTTACAGAAGATTCAACAATAAAATCGATATCTAAATTGAAGTCACGCTTTACGTCCTCTGCAATTGCGGGAGGTGTTATTCCAGTTGGAGTTGGAGCAACCAGTACTGCATAGGCAGCTGAAGCTGTGGCGCGATCAGAGGTACCAACGCCATTTGAATTTGCATATGCATTCCAACCATATACAACACCGGTACCAGCCTGCCCTACGATGATATCTTCTCCTTGGTCAATTATCCGTTTGGTCAATTTTGATGTTAGATCTACAATCTCACTAGGATCCTTCTCTGGTATAGTATCATCCCAGACATCTTTAATTTCAGAATACTTTGCTTTTTGTGGAAGATCAGTCCAGGTTTCATCAGGTGTACCAACTTTTGCAGCACTTATCGCACTCTTCACGGCTTGCGCTATTGATTTCCATTCAAGTCGGTTTGTAAAGGAAGAACCGATAGATTTCCCTAAAATACAACGAATGGCAACGCCAGAATCCTGCACCTGTGTTGCCTTATTCATCTGACCAAGGGCAACCTCACAACTAATCTGATAGCTGTCCTGCACAAGCACTTCAATTTGCTCCGCATTTTTTGAAGCAGAAGTGACTGCCTTCTCTGCTAATGCAAGCAATTCATTACGACGATCCTTCATTGTAAACCAAACACCTTAGATCTAATTTAGCAAACTGCTTAGTCTTTGCCTCCAAAGGCGATTGAGCCTGATCCGAAACGGATTAGTGGACCTCCATCAGAGACTCGAGCTGATTGACCTCCCTTACCGCAATGCCCTTCTTCAAACTCAAAGGTATCCTTTCCGACGCCCTCGATCTTTAGAAGAGCGTCAGTGGCAATTCCTGAAATTGATAGATTTGTGACTGGTTGTCCCAACTCTCCATCCACGATTTCATAGGCTTCTTGAACACCAACTTGGAAACTAGCGTTGAGTTTAACCTCTCCACCCATCATACTTACACAGAAATAGCCAAAGTCAATACCCTTAAAGAGTTCATCATCAGCAAAGTTACCCTGCTCAAAGAAAGTATTTCGCATACGAATCAATGGGAAAAATCTGTAATCCTCACTCCGAGCATTTCCCGTCACTGGTATCCCCATTTGATGTGCATATTCGCGGTTAGTTAATAGCCCATTGAGTGTCCCGTCCTTGATGATTTCAACACGGGATGTGGGAACACCTTCATCATCATACTTGACACTCCCAAAGCCACCTGCCAATGTACCATCATCAATCATGTAAACTCCCTTTGGTGCAACTTCTTGACCCATTTTTCCTGCAAAGGCACTCTGAAGTGTTAGGTCAGCTTCAGCCAAATGTCCAAGTGCCTCATGGGCAAGCGTTCCTACAATTTTTGGAGCAAGTACACAGGCAAAGCTACCTGGCTTAGGTGAAGTTCCAGCCAATTGCTTTTGCACCATCTCAACACAGTGGTCAGCAAGATCTGCAGGAGGATGTTCATTTTCGAGATACTCCCATCCTTGAGAAGTGGAACCATAACCTTCACGGGCACCTGTTATTTTATTACCCTCCGTGCCTGACAACCAAACACCAAGATAAACATGACCTGATTCCAATTCTAATTCGGTACCTTCACTAGTTACAAAGAACTTTGTTCCCATCGATTCACGAAGCCCTATTGTAATGGCAGACATCCTTTTGTCAAGACGCTGACATTCACGCCATAATTCATCGGCATAAGCTATTTTTTCTTTAGGATCTACTTCAGAGGGAATCCTAGCGAAGTTCACTTTTATCTTATCTTGTACTGGTTTTGCCTTGGCGAGAGAGATTGGTTCTCGTCGGCTTTTTCCTGCACTAGAGGCAAGAGAATATGCGTTTTTGACTGACACTTTTAATGCTGAAAGGGAAAGGTCGCTGCTTGATACAAAGCCCCAGGCTCCGCCAGCTAAAACTCGTATACCCACACCCTCTTCAATTCGTTGAATAATACTGCGTACACGACCATCTTCATACCGGATGTAACCTCGATTCATCGATTCAGCACGTAATTCAACGTAGGTGGCTCCAAGCTTTTGACCAAAATCAGCGGCTTTCTCTAGAACATCAATCAAAATGACCACTCCTTTTCTATTTCAGAATCTACTCTAATAAGCTAAAATGAATTCTTCAACACCTTAAAAGCTCTTCAGAATGCACAACTCGATAGTGATATTAACCTTTTCAAAGTATTAGATTCGAAGGATACAGAAAATTATATCTCATCAAGGGCAGGTTGAGCCTCTTCTCTGGTTGGAACTACTGCTTGTCTTGCTGTAATCTCCTTTTCGAGGTCCTTTAAGAGTAATATTCTCTTGTAAGTTGGAGGATGCGTTGACAGAGCAGCAGAAATTCCTCCAAGCCTATGTCTTTTGGCTTCGGTTTCCATGGCTATCAGAAGTTCTCGCTCATCAAGGACTCCATCCTTGTCCAAGTCAAACTGGTGCCGGTGTGTTTGGATATACCCGACTTCCTTTGCAGCCTGCTTTGAGTCACCAATATAGAAACTTCTCAGCCCAGTATTCTTAGACGCTTCAGCAAGGCTTAATCCCCAAGTGATTTTTGCAAGGGCACTCTGGAGGGCACGTGGATCACCTGTAAGCTGAGCTGAGTAAGAGTCAGCATAGTGTTCACGCATTCGACTAAGCCCACGTACAACCAACAGGGAAAGACCAAAGACTAAGGCAGAAAGCACAGCAATGGCAATTAAAGCGAAAAGAATGACTAAACAGCCCTTTCCATTCTTTGACCCACGACCAGAATAGGCTGCTGCTCTCCCACCCCAAAGAGAACCACGAAGAACCATAAGAGCAATCAGAGGAATGGCAGAAGCCAGCGTCATCACTATAAGATCTTTATGACGGATGTGACCCAATTCATGAGCTAATACACCACTGATTTCTCGCTGATTCAGCGTATTGATAAGACCTGTGTGAACAGCAAGAGTAGCACCACCAGCAGTCCGACCAAAAACGAAGGCATTCGGCACTTTGCTCTCAACAACTGCTACATTGGGCATTGGCAAGTCAGCCTTTCGGGATAAACGCTCCACTTCTTCATAGAGCCACCCTCCACTCCGTCTGTCAACATATTTCATTCTCACAGCAACCCGAACCATTGCTGGCCCAATGAGCCATTGAAAGAGCAGCATCAATACGCCAACGAAAAACGCCCACATAATGTCGTAGGGGAGAGGTATCGCAAAAGAAGTGAAAGGAATGGTATACCACCAGATTAAGGCAAAAAAGTCATCCATTAGGAGATAACCGAATACGATGTCAATAATATAGACCATCGCAAGGGCAAAAAGAGTACCAACAA
Source organism: archaeon (assembly GCA_016550415.1). The sequence continues at coordinate 9,070 of JABXGU010000417.1, forward strand.
TAAAGACACCTAATGTTGCCCATACCATCCTAACTCGTAGTTTAGCAAGATGCATGTTGATATTCCTCCGGTTAACTTGATTCTAATAGAAAAGTTTCTTGGCAATAAAGTTAATGTGACTGGTCCATAATTGAACCTTGCAGGAGTTAATTCCATTGTCGCGCGTTACAAAGGGTCTTCGATGTTCCCACTGCGATGCTCCCCTAGAATACAAAGCAGGAGATGCACTTGTCACCTGTAGCTACTGTGGTACGACTCAAGTAGTTGACGTTAGTCGACCCTTTTTAATTGAACATTTCATGTTACCAATTCGACTAGAACCTGAAGGAGTAGACGGAGTACTCCTAAGCTGGATGAGAAAGGGGTTCCTGAAACGAGAAGACCTTCACCGCAAAGCCAAAATAACTAGCAAACTTCTGCGTATGCTCCCCTTTTGGCTGGCAGAGGTAAAAGCTGAATCAAAATATAAGGGAATATATAATCGGGTTTCACCACCCATTGTCAAGACTAAGACTCTTGGAAAAACCTACCACTGGCTAATTCTGGCAAGACGTCGAGCAGGATTCCCCACCAAGGAATTCGATTTGCCCGCAGCAGCTACACAACCCTATGATTTCAGAAAAATACCAGAACACGCAGAAGTCATCAACTCCCAACTCACCCGTGGCGAAGCACTACAACAAGTGAAACAAGAGGTAGAAGAACATCACCGCTACCT
>JABXGU010000039.1 GCA_016550415.1 archaeon
TATCCAGTAGCCACAAACAAAGAAGCCTCAGTACAATACCTAGCCAAAGAACTTCACATTTTTAGCAATGCCCTCGAATCAACCTTTGGACAGTCATTCTCCCAAGAAGAGTTCCATAAGGCAGTCACTCTTACAACCCAGTTTCGAGATGCCGCCCAGTTCATAGCCGCTGCTCGTCTTCTGCAACCTGATGTGATATCTTATGCTGATTTTAGCACAATAGTGCGAAACTTTCTCACAGCACCTATGTCGGAAACACTCAAACAAGTAGAACATGCTGCGTCAATGGTCCGGAAGAAACAACATAAGAAATACCGTGGGTCCACCACAGAAGGTCTACGTCATGCTCTAATCAAGGGACAAATTACAAAGGTTAAAGTTTCACCAGACAAAACCGGTCATCGAATTGTAGTAATTGGAGGTATGGTTGACCCTGAGGGCATTTCCATGCTCTTTTCTGGTGCTGATTCTGCTCAAGATTCACCTAAAGCAGAGATTGTCCTTGATTTACTATCCTTTGGTTTTCGTACAATATTTGCATCCTCTCCTGACATCCAAGGAGACCCCTTTGAAGCCACAGCTCGTTCCATTCTTTCAGCACCTACTGAACCAACTCAAGAGGGACTACCCGATCGCCTCCGTTTCCTCGAAGAGATACTCAATGTCCTTGACATTGATGGTCTAATTATTTGTGAACAATCCTTCTGCGACCCAGACGAATTTGAAACACCTGCCCTCACAGCAACAGCAGCAAAAATAGGAGTTCCCTCCCTACGACTCTATTTAGATCCAGAACTCTCAGATCAAACCCGACTAGAAGGTAAAATTCAGAGTTTCCTCGAAACACTCGATGCAAAATGACAGGAGATTAATGAAGATGTCATCTAACTCGCCCTCGGAACAGAAACCAGAAAAAGAGAAGGCTTACCGCAAGTTACACACAGGGGGACTCCTACGTGAAACGATGACCCGATACATCCTGGAATCTAAAATTGCACAACAGGATGGTCGATTGGCATGGGTAACATCTGGTTTTCCTGTCGAAATTCCTGTCGCTATGGATGTATATCCCGGGTACCCAGAACAGTACACAGCTATTATTGGTGCTGAGAAGTGTGGTCCGCTTCTTTGCGGGTTTGCTGAGGAGTTGGGTTTCTCTCAGGAACTTTGCTCTTATGCGAGAGCTAGTATTGGTTCTGTGCAGCATCCTGATAAGAGTCCTCTTCATGGGCTTCCGCCTCCTCAGGCATTGTTGGCATGCAATAATATCTGCGGCACAGTTCTTCGTTGGTATGAAGCTGTTGCTCAAATGACTGGTGCTCCTGTCTTCCTTCTTGATACGCCGCCTCTTGAAGGTGAACAACCTCCTCATCATGTTGCATATGTGAAGAAAGGTTTGGAGGACCTCATTGCATTTCTATGCAAAACTTTCAATCGGGAATTCTCTGAAGAGCGTCTTCATGAGGTCGCTACACTCTCCAATCGAGCTGTTGACTTATGGATGAAAGCCCTATATGCTTGTAAGAATCGTCCCTCACCATTGAATTGTGCTGATAGATTCCTAGCCATGGCTCCCATTGTGGCATTAAGAGGGACCCAACAGGCCATCGATTTCTACACTGCTTTTCTAGAAGAGGTTGAAGAACGGGTAAAACAAGGGTTGGGTGCAATTCGTGAAGAAAGGATACGATTACTCTGGGATAACATCCCACCTTGGTTTTCGATTTATAGTTTCTTCAATGGACTGGCAAAGCGTGGAGTTGTATTTCCAGCAGACACCTATACTCATGCTTGGTCAGGTAAAATGGAAAAGGGCGACTTACTGGAAAGTGCTGCTCGCACCTATTCTGCAGTTTATTTGAACAAGGGTTTATCTGCTAAAGTCGATATTATGTGCCGGCTCATCAAGGATTTCTCATTAGATGGCTTTGTCCTGTTCTCCATGCGTTCCTGCAAACGATATTCATTGGGGCAGCTAGTTACCAAGGAGGAGGTTACAAAGCGTACAGGTGTGCCGGGCGTTATCATTGAGGGAGATATGGTGGACAGCCGATTATTCAATGAGGCTCAGGTGCAAACCCGAGTAGAGGCGTTACTAGAAATGCTCCTCTGAGACTTGAACAACTTTAAGCAAAGAAAAAGTTTTGGACATTAGATTGGAAAATTATGCATTCTTAAACACCGGTTTTTTCCCAGAATGTCTGAGCATATCCAGGAATGCATCAACCGTCTAGCTGATGAATGGATTACCCAGAAGCCTGCTCAGCAAACTTCCCTCGGTTAATTTGCCAATAAAAAAAGGAAGGAGACGCCAGAAGGCGTCTTAAGACTGTATTCACTTGGAGTGTTTTCGACGACGAAAAACGATGCCTCCACTTAACCCGATAGTCACTCCTATTGTTATGGCTACAACAGGGAAGCCTGGGATAACTGGCGTTGTTGGTGTCGTTGGAGTTGTCGGAGTTGTTGGTGGTGGAATGGCAACTTCGATGGATTCATTGTTACTCCATGGACTCAGTACACCGTCATCATCCATAGCCCGTACTCGGAAGTAGTAGGTGCCATTGGAAAGGCTGGTGATGGGCTGGTTATTGCTTGTGGGAGTCCAGCCGTCCAAGATGGTACTAAAGCTGGCGGAGTCACTCATTTGAAGGACGTAGTGGTCGATGGTGCCATCATCGGTGCTAGCTGTCCAGGTTACAGTAAAGTCACCATCGTTATCCGTTGTGCCAGGATCGGCTAAACTCGGTGTGGAGGGAATATCGTTGTATTCATAATCAATGGTAAAGCCATACAGGTGGGGGGAGACATCTTCGAAGGGACTGGTGAGGTTGACCCGCCATCGGAGGTCATTGCCTGGATACTGGAAGGTATGTTCTACCCCAATGGTGACTTGCTCCCAGTGTAAACCGCCGTCTGCGGAGAGTTCGAATCCCAACGAGGTGCCACTTGGAATCCAGTTATCAACGGAATGAACAGTGGCATTTTCGATTTTCTGCGTAGTGGAGTCAATTTCTAGCGATTGAGCAGTATAGGTTCCTGTGAAGAAATTGGATCCTGCGCTTTCATAGATTCGTAAGACCAGGAGAGTTGAATCTCCACATGCGTAGACGTAATCTCCAGACACCACAACAGATTCCATGCTAGCTGGGTAGCCATATCCTGTTAACGGGCTTGGTACATTGATATTCATCGTATTGACGAGTCCAACTCCTGATGTTCCATTCGCGGTCACCATATAGGGTCCAAAACCCCAACTATGGTAAACCGGTGATACGCCAAACACGCCAGCTATGCCTGCACTCTTTAAATCTGTGACATTTAGGACGAACGCACTTCCCATAAGGTCTCCAAGGAAAGCTACATTTCCGTCAACGTATATGTCGTAATGAACTCTCATCATAGTCCAACCAGCGATCCATGTGGGTGCAGCTATAGTCGAAATATCGAAGTAATACCAAGCATTGCTAGTGGCAATATAGAGTATCGTCCCTTGAACCCAGCAAGAAGTAGCATTGGTAAATCCTCCAAATGATGTGATGAGGCTGAGATTAAAGGGTGATGACGCGTTGAGGATGACGAGGTTGTTCCCATCACACACATAGACAACTTCTCCATCTACAAAGACATCTGTAGCGTTAGTTAGAGTGTAGGTTTCAACGAGGTAGATGTTGGAGGGATCAGCGACATTGAATACATGAACACCTCCACCTACACCACAGTCTGCAACATAGGCATAGTTGCCTTGAACATCGAGATTACGGTAGAACCGACCAGGAGCAGAGTAGTCATCAAGGATACCTAAAGCATGAGGATTACTGACATCACAGGTGTGGAAACCATCAGGACTCACAATGTAGGCGATACCCGCTTCAACGCGGATATCCAAGAGTTGCCAGGGTAATCCCCAAGCTGACACATATTGTAAGCCGCCAACACCCAATGGGTCTCCACCAATTCGCCAGATTTCAATGCCTACCATGGTGGCAAACACAACATCTCCAGCGTACAAAGCTACATCATTGACAGGTGCCATCGGGGGTATCAGCATGATCATCGTAGGATGTGTAGGATCTGCAACATCTAGGACAGAGACGCCAAATGGGCCATCAGCAACAAAGAGGGTGTTCGATTGCAGCGCTAAGCGTTTGGCTATTCCGCCTGAGGCATATGCTCCAATGAGTGTTGGAGGACCACTACAATCAACTACAAATACTCCTGCAGGACCTGCTGCAACATAGGCGATGTCACCATCAACAAGGACATCTCTCACGGTGGGAGCAGGAAGTGGGAGATTAGCAATGAGTGTTGGTGCGTAGGGATTGGAAATATTCAGCAAGGTGAGACCTAGGGGGCCCTCTGCGAGGTAAGCAATCTGACCATCAATAGCAATACCTTGACAGGTTGATGAAGGATAAGCTGCTGGCAAGAGTACAGCAGCGTTCGGATTCTCAATGTCAATTATCTGAAACGCTTGGTTTGCTGCCGAATTGTTAATGGCAACGTAGCAGAAGTGCCCCTGAACTTCAAGATCTGTGACATTACCCGTAAAAGCGCCAACCCAGCCATCTATCAAAGGGTTCTGGGGATCCGTGATATTGTAGAAGCCCACTCCCTTACCTACCTTAAGACTTCCCATCATGGCCCATTCACCCGCAACTGCTACAGTAGATTGGTTATCCCATCCTGGTCGAACTGATAACTGATTTATCATCCAGGGATCTGTGATGTTGAAAATTTCAAAATCCGAACCACTGATTGGATTTTTGTTTGATGCGTAGAGGGTGCGTCCTTGAATTTCGATATCCCAACACGGACCCATAGTAGGTATGAATCCTAAAGGCATCAAAATGAAGTCACGCGGGTTCGTAAGTGTCCCTTGACCCCATCCATCAGCCGTGGTGTTTCCGCTATCACGATAGGTGGTAGAGGTGAAATATTCTGTGTACCCTCCTGTTCCAGGAACTTGAACAGGGGGTGCACTGGCAATACTAGTTCCATTTGTTATTGAAGGGTTAACTAGGGTTGAAGTTGTATAGAGGGGAAGCAATGTTATTAGAATAAAAACTCCTAGGCAAGAAGTGAATTGTAATTTCATTTACATATCCTCAAGATAGTAAGTAACTGCGTGTTATACCGATAGGAATAATAAAAATAGATACCCTCAAGTTCTCGTAGGGAAGTAGATGTTAAGTGGAGTTTCTAGCTAAAGGTTGAAGGGGATATGGTGGATTCGCGACAATTTAATGTGGCACAAACCCAAATATGTGATTAAGCCCTTTTGGAAATGCTATTTTGAGGTTTGACCCTTGATGACAAAGCAGACGAATTTGGGTATTGGTCTTGATGTCGGATCAACCACCACAAAAGGTGTCCTTGTTGATGTAGAAGGCACTATTCTCGCAAAGTACTTATTGGCAACTGGTGCATCTGCCCAAAAGGCAGGTCAACGTGTTCTAAAAGAGCTAGCCTCAGCAACTGGGAAATCCTTAGATGATGTACCAGCAGTTAGCACTGGCTATGGACGAAGACAGGTGGCAATTCCTCATAGGTCAGTTACAGAAATCACCTGTCACGCGGTTGGGGTTCATGCGTTGAACCCAGATATCCGTACCCTCATTGATGTGGGTGGTCAAGATTCAAAGGTCATACGAATTGGCTCCAATGGGCGACCCGCTGACTTTGAGCTAAACGACAAATGCAGTGCTGGTACCGGTAGATTCCTTGAGGTCATGGCGCGGGTTCTAGAAGTGACAATTGAAGAATTAGGACCACTGGCCTTGAAAGCAAAGGAGCCATGTCCAATAAGTAGCACTTGTACAGTTTTTGCAGAAAGCGAAGTGGTTGGTCGTATTGGTGAAGGAAATGCTCCTTCTGACATTGCAGCAGGTGTCCATGAAGCGATGGCGGCTAAGATTGCATCACTCACTCGACGAGTGGGAATTGAATCTCCTGTAGGTTTAACCGGCGGTGTTGCCCTGAACCCTGCCTTCCAATCCTTTCTATCCAAACAACTCGATACCCGATTGTGGCTTCCTGACGAACCCCAATATACTGGTGCGTTAGGGGCTGCCCTGTTATCTCTTAAAGGTACACACCAGTGATTAGGTAATTAGGTAATTTTCATAATTGGTGATTCTTGGGAGAAGTTCGTAATTGTCTTATAAAGAAGAAGATAACGCCCACGATGAATAAGCCTCCAATGAGGATACCTAACGACCATCCAAATATACCATCTCTGCTTGTTCTTGTTGGTCTAACAGTTAAAAGATATGTTCCCTGCCCTGGCGTGTAACCTTCCTTGGTTGCAATCACGGTAATATTGTAGCTTCCAGCACCAGTATGTTCAAAGCTACTACTATAGTATCCAGAACTCCAGATGCTTCCTTTGAGTGTAATTTCTCTTGTCCACGGAGAACTATCAACACCTTCATATTGAATCAAAGCTTGGACACTAGCATTTGGAATCAACTGATCGGTTTCAGCATCTGATACTCTTGCAGTTATATCAATGGGGATTTCCATATCTGCATACAAATTTTCTGTGACATAGATTCTAATGGTCATGTTTTCATTAAACTGAAGAAAACGTGAAGCAGACAATATATTCGGAGAAAAAGAGATGATAATGAAGAGAATGGATAAGAAAAGAAAACTCCATCTCCTTTCGATCATAGCATGTAATTAATTTGAGTTTTTATTAAAAAATTACTGATTGTGTCTTAATACTCCTGCTTGCGATTCCTCTAATTCACCTAAG
>JABXGU010000418.1 GCA_016550415.1 archaeon
AGGACGAGTTGGATTAATCTCACGAAGTGGTACACTTACTTACGAAATTGCGTCAAACCTTTCTGAAGCTGGATTTGGTCAGTCAACCGCAATTGGGTTGGGAGGTGACCCGATTGTCGGTATGTCCTTCATAGATGCCCTGGAGCTTTTTGAGCAAGATGATGGTACAGACGCTTCTGTTCTCATTGGTGAAATTGGAGGAAGTGCTGAGGAGGAGGCTGCAGAATACATCAAACAACATGTCTCAAAACCCGTTGTTGCATATATTGCGGGACGCACAGCTCCAAAAGGAAAACGGATGGGTCATGCAGGTGCAATAATTAGTGGAAAAACTGGAACAGCTGACAGCAAGATGAAAGCACTCCGAAAGGCGGGAGTAACTGTTATTGACCGCCCCATCGATGTTGATGAAGCATTACAGAACATCCTCTGAATTCTGCACACAATTCTTATAAGGGAGGGCGGGGAAGCGCACCCGAACCTGGTGAAATAAATGCCTGTAGCCGACCCAGAAAAACGCAGAATCGCACTCCGACACCTCCTATATGTTTCAATTTGCAGAGACTGTGGTGCTAAGAATCCATTTGGAGCAACGAAGTGTCGTCGTTGTCGTCGTAAAGATCTTCGTCCAAAACGGCGAGAATTACAAAAATAGTGCAGTGTATTTTGATGGGCCGGTGGTCTAGCGGTATGACGCCGCCCTCACAGAATCCGAACTAATTTGTAGGATTCGAGGAAACGGCGGAGGTCGCGCGTTCAAATCGCGCCCGGCCCACCATTACTTGGCTTCTATTAGTGAACAGACGACTTTTCATTTGCAGTTTAACGCAATGCTTTTAAGTTGTAATTCTGCCTCGTAGCCAATCCCTTTGGTGAACGGGCATGCCACGTGAAATCCATTCAGAAGAGGAATTTATAGCTTTGATTCCAGGAGCGATTGAGTGTCGTGTAAAACGGCTTCCTGATGTTGTTAAGCTAAAGTTACGCACATCTCGATTTCTCTATACTTTCAAGTGTGATCCTGGAACCGCTGAACGTCTACTTGGTGGTTTGAAGATTCCAATAGTTGATGTTTAATCAGCTGACTCTTATTATGAATCTTGTTTTCATGGGATGAATGGAAAGAAGAAGCGTAATAGAAACCCTACTAGGAGACCAAGAAGTCCTAGGCTTACTGGTATTGGTAGTCCAGCCATGATGCCTTTCGTTTCAAGTAGGCGTAGTGTGATTAGGAAACCTGCAACCACACCAATTATTGTCAAGAATGTGGGGATAAAGCCAAAGTTCACAATGGCAAGGACTGTCATCATACAATAAAATGCTACATCACCCAATCCAATATCCCATTCAGAGGAAGAGACAGCAAGTGCTGCTAGTTTATCTGGATCATATTCGGTGAGTTCGACAATTTTCCTTATAGGTCCCTTTTTCACAGAAATGAAATCATAGATTGATAAACCGATTAGAAGAAGAAGGCTTGTCCAGACTGGGAGAACAACTCCTAGAAAGGCACCCACTCCAGAGCCAAAGAGAAGAAGACCAGCATTCTTCACACGGTTTTCTGCATCAACCATGATGAAAGTTAGAGCAATAGTCATTGAAAAGGCAACAATGATCATTGATGCAAGTATAGAGTCGATGGCCCAGAATACAATGAAGAAAACGTATCCAAAATAGGCGACTATCACAATGGCGACAAATGTGAAGGCGCAGATTAGAAAATACTTCAAGATACGTTCTCGTCCATATTTCAGAAGTACAAACACTAGTGTTGCTCCAACTGTGGCAAGCACTACAAAGAGAATAGCATTAGCAATTGCGGCACCGAACCCAAAGATTTCTTCGGAAATGGGTTCAGCATAGAGCCGACTTCCTGAGAGGAAAACAAGAATACCCAGAAAGGCAGCGCTAAACATTGCTGTTATTAGATTTCCCATTATTGTACCGCGTTCACCTGAAATTACAGGCATATCTTCTGACATGATAATTACCCTTTTTTTCATAGTTCAATTCTTTGCCCACTTTCTGCGGCGATTGCATTCATCCCATCCTGTTCACGCAGTGTATTGGCGAGGTACTCACAAGCTTCAGCTTCACCATGAACCGTGTAAAGGCGTTGCATGTTCGAAAATGAACGTGCCAATTTTATTAATTCGTTCTGCCCCGCATGTGAGGAAAAATCAAAGAAATGGACCTGAGCCTTTACTCGGTGAGAAATCGAATCAGTATTGAAGATTCCTTGTTCGAGTAAATCACGCCCAGGTGTTCCAGGGATTTGATAACCTACCAAAATCACAGCGTTGCTGGGATTATGCATGATATTTCCTAGGTACATTGCAGCAGTTCCTCCGCGGAGCATACCTGCAGGTGCGACCATAATGCAGGGCTGTTTTAATATATTCTTTCGTTCACGAGGGCTTCGTACCCACTTTGTTTTACTCAAGGCATTTCGTAAAAGGGGGTAGTCTCGGAAGAAAGATGGGTAACGGAGGAAGATACGACTCGCTGTCCGAGCCATCCCATCAAGGAATATAGGATATTGAAATTTGTGTTTAGCTAGAATACAGAGAATTTCTTGTGCTCGAGCAACAGCAAAAGCAGGAACCAATGCAACCCCACCATTGTCTAGAACTTCATTTGCTACATCTATGAAATCCCGTTCTATGTCACTTCTTGGCTCATGTGAACTAAGAGCATAGGTACTTTCCATAAGGACAGTATCCGGTTTCTTGACTGGAACAGTGGCACCACTAAGTAGCCTGGTATCAATGGTGTTGATGTCGCCTGTGAATAATATTTGATTTGACTTGGTTTCAACCAAAATGTTTGCACTGCCAGGAATGTGTCCTGCATCATAGAATGTGATGTTCATACCATTGGAGAGTTCAATAGGCTCTTCGTATTCCACTATCTTAATACGGCGAAGGAGACGTTGAAGTTCCTCCTTTTCGAATGGCAGAAAATATTCGCTGAGACGAATCATATCTCTTAGAAGCAGACGTATGAGATCGCGAGTAATTGATGTCATATAGACTGGTACAGAGCCACTGGCAAATAACAGCGGTAAACCGCCACTGTGATCGAGATGGGCATGACTTAAAGCCACAGCAAGGTTCTGGGGGCGAGTTAATCTGGGGAATGTGGGTTGACCATTGAAACTTGCTCCAAAATCGAGGAGAACAGCAGCATTATTCTCTTTAACCAAGTACGCTGAACTACCAATGGTTTTACAACCACCCAGAAAATGAAGCTGTGTCAAACCGTTTCAATTCCCTTCTAGCAAATACTTTTTTTGTTGATTTATCCACGCCATGCAGTGTAGGATATTAAATTCTTTTTGAAATGCAGTCCTTATCGAGACTGATGTAATAATTTACAATTGTGCTAAACAAGCGAGAAGGCTTAAAGCAACCTCTATAACAGCTACAGCAATGGCAAAGGAGTGGCGATACACATGTCCTATGTAGATGAAATTGAAATCATCATCAAAGCAAAGAATTTCGATCCAAAAGGTAAGATTCTCATTACCGGTTTTCACAGTGCGCTTGGTGAAACCGGATACATGGTTCTACGCCACCTTGTCGCACAAGAGGAGACACAATCTATTGGCTGCATCATGAGCCCTCTGGTACCTCCCCATGTTTTTCTAGCGGAGGGACGAATCCTCATGCCAATTGAATTATATAATTTTGCAGACAAATTTATCCTTCTCTTCACACGTTTACAGCTTCATCGTGCTGAATGGGCACCTTTTGCTGAATTCATTGCCACATGGGCCATTGAAAATGAGCTTAAAGAAGCCCTACTATTGGGAGGTTTGGATATCCAGTTTACCGCAGACAGTGATCAATACCGAACAGCCTACACAGATGCTTATCGACAAAAAGCAAAGAAGTATGATTTCCCAATCCTTGAAGAAGGGCGAGGTATCTATGGCCCACTTGCATTGTTACTAGCTAACTTTGAGATTCGTAATTTCCCTGCCTTGGCAGTCCTGCCATATGCAGAGCGTGGGCGCCCAGACCCTCGTGCTGCCAGTGTGGCAATCGATGTTTTCAATCGCCTCTATGACTTCTCCGTAAGCACAGAGGAATTAGTTCGCGATGCGGAAATTATTGAAAAAGAAATCAAACAGCTACTTGAACGTCAACGCGAACGAGAAGATGATCGTGGGCTTGGCGGTATGTTTGTCTAGCTTAAATCACGCTTTTTGAAGCTGATTTACCAAGTTGTTTAGCCCAACTAATGAACTGAGGTTCCAGGCGGAAGTTCCTGTTCAGGTACAATTAGTATACAACGGTATCCTGTTTCGCCAGGCTTACCAATTTCTCCTGCAAGCAACATGCCTTCTGATTTCTCGCCTCGAAAAACAGCTGGTTTCAAATTGGCTAATACGACAATTTGCTTTCCTACAAGCTCATCAGGTGAATAATACTGGGCTAGACCTGTTACTATCTGTCTTTTTCCCAATTCTCCTAAATTCACTTGTAGCCGTAGAAGATTCTTTGTACCTGGAACCTTTTCAGCTTCCATAATTGTGGCAATACGAAAATCTAGTTTTTTGAATTTTTCAAAGCTAATCAGCACTATCACCTCATACAAATGCCACTTCTCACAATCTTCCGCTATTTAGCTCTGACGTTCCTTTAATTCTCAAATGAAAAAGATGCAACTCGAAATTCCGAATTCTGGAACAAGGAGATAAGTTTACTACAAAACTTGGATATTTTCATGATGAACCGAGAAGTTGAAGAATCTTTTTGAACGACTTCTTGTAAGGACTTGTAGTATATCGGGTGCCATGAGCATGTTTATGCGACGAGCAACAGCAGCGAAGTTGTCAATCCGTGACATCATTGAAGGAACCCCTATAACAGGAGCAGAGGGAAGAGTTGTTGGTGTTGAAACACACCTTGGGAAGGTGGGCCGGGCAAATGTTATAGCAACTGTAGTTGATTTATTTGAGGGCACCCGCGAAGATGAAGAGCAGGAAGGCGGAGGATTTACCACAATCACCTTAGACGATGGAACCGGAGTGATACGCGTCAAGATATGGGGAGAGATGACCCAAAAATTGGCGCATATCAAAGTAGGTGATCTTGTCTTAGTAATAGGCAAGATTCGTAGCTTTCAAGATGAGACTTATCTGAATGGAGAAGTGGTTCGCCGTCTTGAGGATAAAAACTGGGAAACTGTACGAATTCTTGAATTAACGCAGGCTCAGACTGATAAGTATCAAATCAAATCACATGTTGAAGCTTCCCTTTTA
>JABXGU010000419.1 GCA_016550415.1 archaeon
CGCATTCTAATCAATTGGATGTTGTTGGCCTATGGGATGACCAACAGCAAAACTGGATTTTAGAAGAAGGTGACATTTAATGTTGGAGGAAGCTAGTGATTCACTGAATAACCAAATAAAATCGATTCTTGCTCGTTCTACTCCTCTTGAGGAACGACCAAATCTTGAGCACATCCTCTCCAATGTATATCGTTTCATTAATCTTGTTCGTCGCAATGAAAACACGGAACAAAGAGAAACCTATCTCTCCATTCCACTTTTCATCCATTACCTATTATTAAGGGAGGCGGCTGATGCAGCGGACGCATTTCAGAGGCGTCTTGATATTATAGATCGTTACAAAATTGCAGATGTTCAACAAATAATCAACATCATTGTTTCATCCCGATTCACACCACAAAAGGAAAAAATGACTCACCGAAGGAGTGTGCTTCTTCTCGAGTTATTTCGCAATCCGCATTTACGTCAATACCAACTAGCTAAGAGCTTATCATCTACACAGCGGATTGTCGGCTATGAATTGAAGATTCTTCGACGAGATTTTACCTTCAGGAAATTCAACTACATAAATCCACATAGATTCAAACTTGCTCAGCAAATGGTTGTTTTCCGAACGAAGTCACTTGAAGCATCTGATCAACTTGAACAATATTTCCGGAGTAGTAGACCAACTTTTTTCCACACTTTGTCATTTGATCAAGACTTTAGACACGGATATCTCACATATTATGTGCCAGACCAGCCAAAAGGACACCGTATATTTGAAGACCGAATGCACGAGTATAGGGATGACTATTTCGAAGAATATTATTGTCTTCGTCTAACTGGGATTCAGGGTAACATATCTTTCAATGGATTTAATCCCGATACTGATACTTGGACAATGGAAGCTGACTTTGAATCAGAGTCAGATTTTACTTTAACTGAAAGACAGCAGCAGTTTAGTCTAGAACAAACTAAACTGATGTATTCTTGTCCTATGCATTTTGACAAGATTGATTATTTGCTTGGCCAGACTTCATTTGTTGCGACAGGTACTAGAAGCTTTGAATTTAAGCGAGGAGTCCTACAACAGTTTGGCTTCGAGTTATCTAATAAAGCAATATGGAAACGAGAGAAGAGACTTAAAGATGCTGAAGTTTTTTTACCAGTTGTCTATTACGAGATACCCCAATTTGAAGAACTCGTTATGTTAGCAATTCAATGTTCTGCGAAAGCTCAAGAGGCTGTGAAATGTTACCTATCCATCCTCCCATATAGTCTTGGCTATCCAACAGATTCAGGATTAGTCATCTTCTTCCAACGTCCAACAGGTTGTTCAGCTATAACAAGACAGTTGATTAGCGCAATTAGTAATCAACCTGATGTTTCAAATGTAGATGTTTTAAGACTTGAAGCATCAATTGGTTCAAGCATGGTGCTCAATGCAGCTGATCGATGGGATGCAAGTCACCAACGTTGGATATTACAAACAGGAGATATGTAATGTCCTATTAGCCCGACTTTGCAAAATTCGGGGGCAGCACTATGCTAAGTCTTTGCATTTTGAACATATTGTAGGAATCGGCTGACTATGCGGTCAGCAATGTCAAAGTCAGTAACCTGTTGTAGTCCCTGCCAGCCGCAACTACTATTAATCTCTGCTACAACAAGACCTTTCTTTGTTTCTAAAATATCAACGCCAGCATATTCTAACCCAATGACCTTGGCACATTTTTCAGCAAGACGAGATATCTTGGGAGTGAGAGGGCAAGGTTCAGGACGTGCTCCATGACGAATAGTTGTTTTCCAATCGGGACCGACACGGTACATAGCAGATATTGCTTTTCCTCCAAGGACGAGTGCTCTGATATCTCGTTCACTATGGTCAAGGAATTCTTGAACATACATCACGTAGTGGCTAGCTTCTAAGGCTCGAAAGACACGTCTTGCCACTTCATGATCTGTGACGCGTGTCATACCAACTCCACCAGAACCGAAAAGAGGTTTAACAACCACATCTTTGAACTGACGGAATGCACGGAGTGCATCACGGGCATATTGTGTAACAACGGTTTCGGGAACAGGTATACCTTTCATTTCTAGCAATCTAAGCGTATAGTACTTGTCAACAGATTTCTCAATTGCTCCTGGTCGGTTCATTATTGGGATGCCCATTCGTTCAAGGCAGTGCAAGGTGTCCATTCGGAGAATGACTTGTTCAAGGGATCCTCCTGGCACAGCGCGGGAAAGAATACCATCTAATGTGGTTAAATCATGTTCATGAAACTGCACACGCGACTTATTGCCTCCAGCACGAACTATTGTCTCTGTTACATCAAAAATTATACATTCAATATCTCGTTTGCGTACAGATGCGGCTAAACGACTTGTTTCCCAGCCTTCAGGCTCTGCTGATGCAATACCCACACTTTTAATCGTCTTTGTAGTTCTTTGCATAATTGTCACCGTCGGAAAATATCCAAATCTGGATCACGAATCAACTCTCGAGCCGATACCTCAGATTGTTGGTAAGGATAGCCACGGATTATGACGACAGCAATGCCTTCGTCTGCTTCACCCATTAACAGTTCAGCTGCCGAAGCCAGTTCATCAGCCACTGCCACAGAAGTTGTGCGTAACTGGTATCCAAAGAGGTCTGTTTGTCCTACATAATCCTTTATTGGAGCTAGACCTGAAGTGCCAATTGCAATATTGATGGCGCTGTTCCTGAATGGTCGCCCATGTGTATCTGAAACTACCACAGCAACATCCACCTTGAAGGCTGCTTTTATTTCGTTCCGAATTTGTTGGGCAGAATAGTCAGGGTCCTTGGGAAGAAGTGTAACAAAATCATTACCTGGTACATTTGAGGCGTCAACACCGGCATTGGCGCAAACAAAACCGTGATGCGTCTCAACGATTAGGTGCCCTTGTTCAGCTCGAACAACATGCTTTGATTCCTTTAAAATAACCTCGACCAATTCGGCGGGCTTATCCAATTGTTTCGCCAACTTTAACGCTTGAGATGAAGGGACAACATTCTTCAAATTAACAATTTGACCCTCAGCGCGTGAGACTATTGTTTGCGCTACTACGAGGATATCACCTTTGATGAGCTTGAAGTTAGTTTTTTGGCAAGCAGTAACGATTTGTTTGCCAACATTATCTCCTTCCTGTATTATAGCTAGTTTCAGTAGTGGAATGATGCTGATTGGAGATGGTGAAGTAACTGATTTCGAAGACATATCGAGATCGCTTCGCAATTTAAAATTTGGAGCTTAAGAGTCTGCCGACCAAAATGCTTAGAAAGACAGTTAAAAAGAAGAAAGCACTAAAATTCGCTCAATTATTTGAATAATGCAAAAATATGGTGGAACATAAATGACGAGGATGGAGAAGTACCACATTCAACATGGTAGACTTGTGAAAGTGCCACCGCCCTTCCTAAAAGAATTCGGAGACGGTGATTGTTATTTGGTTGATACAGGAACTAGCACCTATCTCTGGGTGGGCAAAAAAGCAACACCCGATGAAAAATTAATTGGTACTTTGACCTCAACAATACCGGGTAGGAGTGGTAGCATCCCCCATCTTATAACAATTGAACAAGGAGAAGAACCGGAAGAATTCCTTGAACTCTTTGGTGGCAAAATAATTATCACAGATTTTGATACAGAAGGTATTCTCCAGCGAGCAAGTATAAAACAGAGAGAATTCAAACTTTTCCGTGTCCACATTGATGGAGAATCAAACTTATTCTTTGAGGTACCACGCAAAAAATCCTCGTTAGGTTCTGATGATGTCTTTCTCCTTGACACATTTAACAAAATCTTCATTTGGCAAGGAAAGGATTCAACCGAGATGGAAAGAAGAACTGCCAAGGATATTGCACAAAGATATGATGATGAACGGACAGGCACCCAAGAAATAATCTCGGTTCCAGAAGGTAAGGAAACTCAAGAATTCCTAAAAGCCCTCAAATAGTAATGAGTGGCAACTACTATTTTGACACCTATTTGAAGAGCAGCCAACTGAATACTTTACTTACTTGCTAGGTTCAACAAGGAGAAGGCTGATGAATTCTCCAAGTCTACCTGTCTTCTGAATTGCATCAATGAGACGAGACTCACGCATTGTCTTTTCTGGAAGCAGAGGATTCTCACGTACAACAGAAAGTTCGATGAGTAAATCAAAGAGACGCTGCATTTCTATACGGTCAACTTGGTTGTTTAACCGTTCTAGAAGGGGGAATACATCTTCAAGATTGATTTTATCAAGATTGGCTAGATCATTTGAAACCTGATGTGTTTCTAAGTAGGAAACCGCTAGTTGCAAAAGCTGTGTTAGGAGTGTAGTGTCCTTAATATCCAAAACACGCTCCTGTAAGGTTGTCACCGTCTAGATACCCCCGGTTTGAGCGAACGCGGTCAAATTTTTTTCATTTGAGTCGATGCGTATTCGTATTCCCTCTTCACTTTCTTCGATTGTTATCTGTCCTGTAAGACCACAGTTTTGCCGGATCAGTTCGATGAGTAGACTGCCAATAGCGCCTATTTCTCTGAGATTCTCATTTTCTGTTTCAGGTGATATTTCCAAGTTAATTGGATTCGTATCAATACTGCATGTTTTCCAACTAATTTCTTCAACCAATACCATATCTATTTTCTACCTCTTTTTTTGAAGTGTTTTCCTTTGTGAACTGGATGTGACTTTACCCTTCCAAAGTCGCCGATGCTTTTGGCCCGATTAAAAACAGAATTGACTTTTTAGATTGGTTCCGGTACAGGGGCGTAGGGGTTCATTAGATATTCACATCCATATTCTCGTTGGCGAATCCTCAGAGACCTGAATCTTGACTAGAGAATTGATTTGGTGGTTTATATAGAAATGTAAGTAATACTCTAAACAGCCGATAGTATTGTCCACTTAGCAAATCAAACAGGATAAAGTTTATTTCATTTGAAAAAGCCGTAAAACAGCTTATTATTGCCTATTGGGGAAAGGATATTACTTCCCTTTTTATGGTAGTTCGTCAAAAGGAAATTTTATTTGGTAGTAAATTTCTTTCTGTCAATGGACTAGATGATATAGATGACCTCAGAGGCAACAACCCTTATTGGCTCAGTTAAAGATCAAATACACCAAATAATGCATCCTTCAATTGAACGAGAAGATATTGACTTATTGCTTGATAATCTAGCTGTTTATGCTAAACGTGTTTCTGGTTTGCCTCTGACAGATGAAGACCTGTATCTTCAAGCACACCAGCACTTTGGAGGATTGGTTGCAGTTCCTCGACAGAGTGTCCTTGATTCGCTGCTGCGACGACTACATGTTGTCCTCCGATTTCGTATTGCGTCATATGACAAAGTTACACGAGACCTTCTATATGGATTATTTCCTAAGTTTGTTGAACCATTGTCAGGGAGGGAGGTTCGCCTTCTTGCTCGCCTGCATAAGAATCCTAGAGCTTCACCAGTAAAGATAGCCAATGAGTTTAGTATTAGCGTGCCAACAATCAGGAAAATGATATCAAGGTTGGAGGAGAAGGTAGGACTACGTTTTGCTCATCTAGTAGATTGGCGGCGATTTAAGCTACACCAATTTGGCGTTTACTTCGAAACGAAAAGTGCTGCTTCTTCGCATCAATTGGAGGAACTACTACGAAATGAGATGTCAGCCTATAACACAACAGCTGTCTTTGATGCCACTTATGAACGAGGCTATGCTGGGTTTATGATTCCGGATCAAGGAAGACCTCTTCAATTATTTCAGGAACAGATTGCGGCACTGAGCGATGTTTATTTTGAAACTGTTCAAGTGCACGATTTTAAACAATCCAGTGTTACTATTTGTTTTGACCACTTTGATTTTGAAGCAGGAGACTGGATGATCGAAAGAGATGTTATGACCATTGGTTTACTCGATTTTGTGAAGGAGCATTGGGAGATATTGCCAAAGCCACGCTTTCTGAAAATGAAGGATCCACAACCATTTGACCAGCTAGATTATTACTTGGCGACCTTCCTGCAGAGTGATGGACGTCTAAGGATGAAGAATATACAAAAACTGCTTGTGCAAGTTGGAATTAGAGTGCCACGTACTACCGTATCAACGCGGAAGAATCAATTGTTTCGAGAACAGACTTTGTTACCTTATGTTGTTTTCGAGTCGCCATTATTACCAATATTTGTTACATTTGCGATTCGCTGCAATGATAAAGTTGCTAAGCGGTTAGCAGTTGCAGTAGCCCAGATGCCTTTTAGTTATGCGTATATATCAGAAATTGGTTGTGTCGTTCACGTTAAAGTCCCAATGAAAAGCCTTGGAGCTATTATCCATTTACTTTCATCGGTACGTGAGGAGGAAGGAGTAGAGGAAGTACTGCAAATTCAACAATACAGAAATTTAGGTTCTGCTAGCCGAGTGCAATTCGGTTCAAGATGGAATGGTAAGTATTGGAATTGGTCAGAGAGCGAGTTTTCCTTACCATCCCTAGGGCTAGAATATTAGTTAATTTCTACCTAAATTCATAACAGTAGAATACAGATATCTTACTCAGCGAAAGCCTTATGGTTTACTAAGTTCCATTCATATGGTCACTTTTTGATTTTATTGAGGTGTTAATTATACCGTCCATTCCCGCTTGCCGTGAAGGGGATTTCATCGAAACAAGGGAGGGACTCTTCTTTGACGTGAAAGGATTAGTGCACCCGCCTGATCGTGTAATTGCCTTTCTACGATACTACCCATCTCCATCAGGTAACAGAATACGGGAAGGACACAAATATGGAAAGGTGTATCACCTAGCTGAACGCTTTGACATTTTACGACAAAAATACCCTCAGTATCTTTACCATGATGATGTATTTGGAAGGGAATTACAGGGAGTTCCTGCAAAATTTATCAAACAAGTCTATCGCCCTTCTGAAGCTTTGACTCGCTTAATTGATTTAGAAAATCTTGATTCATTACAGAAGGACGTAGTTACATTTACACAATTGGTACAGAATGCAGCACGAATCCCAATTAACACCCTAGGCGTATCAGGAAGTGTATTAGTTGATTTGCATGGACCCACCTCGGATATTGATATTATCGTGTATGGTCGAAAAGCAGGACTAGACTTACAGCTAGCATTGCGTCGAGCCCATTTTGATCCTGAACAGGGTATTGCAGGTTACCGCCTTGATACTTACAGACCTGTTTACAACTTGAGGTGGAGTGCAAGTGGAATCCCCATAGAGACTATGATTCAGGTTGATGCCCCAAAGGCGATGCATGGTGTCTTTGGTGGACATCATTACTTTGTAAGAGCTGTCCTCGATTGGAATGAGATTAAACAAAAATATGGTGATGAAACATATAGGCAAATTGGTTATGCTCGTGCTCAATGCCGCATCACGAAACATACTGATAGCCTTTTCACACCTTGCCGATACGAAATTGATGATGTACATCTCTTAAATGGTAATAATGGAGAAGCCGCTCGAGAGATTGTAAGTTTTCGGGGACGTTTCTGCGAGCAAGTTAAGCAAGATGATGAAGTTGTTGTCCAAGGTACAGTTGAAGAAGTGCGCACTCAGAATGAACGATGGACACGGTTCCTGCTCGGAGATAATCCCCAAGATATTTTATTACCTTCTAGACTGATTTAACCTGAAAACGGGTGGTCAGCTCGTGTTACGCAAACCGAAGGATAAGGATATCATTGAGACAGCAGAGGGGCTTCTATTTTCCGTGGTTGGATATCTCCATCCACCTGATAGCTACACTGCCTATTTGAAATACCGTCCAGATAATGATGGACGATGGGAACGGTATGGAGTACGGTACCATCGGATGATGGGAGTATATAGTGTGGAGGAGATGGTGGATAGCACAAAATGGCTTCGTCAAAAATATCCTGAATATGTGTCGCGTTGTCAGGTTCGTAACATTGAGCTGCCACTGATTCCACGTAACAGGGTGATAAGGTATTATTTGCCAGAAGTTCGATTACTTGAATTATTAAGTGGACCACGTGACGCACTTGAGAAAAAGACTGAGCAATTAGTTACTAGACTAGCTGAAGTGAGTGGGATTCCAACTAGCTTGTTTGGCATTTCTGGATCCATCTTAACTGAGATGCATAATCCATCACTTTCTGACATTAACTTACTAATTTTCGGTGCGAGTAACGCTTGGAAGTTACATAATGCTGTTGAGGACCTTTTCAGTACCAAAATACTGAAGCCCTATACGAAGAAGGAAATTGCTGAATGGCAAACACGCCAAACTCAGACTCTTGGCATACCGCAGAAGCACAGTAAGAACCTAGTATGGCCCAGATGGCGGAGGGGACGTATCAATGGCACGCCTTACTCTCTTAATCCTGTTCGAACCGATATGGAAATCACTGAAGAATATGAGTACCTAACTTACAAAACTCTTGGTACAGTTGAGTTCACTGCAACTGTTGCAAAAGATTTAGACAGCCTATTTTTGCCAGCACACTATGGTATTGATGATGTCGTTATTCATGAAGGACCTCCAAATCTGACATCAATAACTGAAATTGTTTCCTTTGAAGGGGTTTTTGCTGGAGCTGCAAAACAAGGTGATCGAATAAGAGTGCGTGGAACAGTAGAGGCTGTCCAGAATACGAGAGAAAATAAAATTAGTTATCAAGTTGTTATTGGCTCCATTACATCAAAAGGATGGATAATTCCCATCAATATCCCAGAGTAAATGTTTGTATTTTGAATAGGCTAGTATTGTGTTTTAGGAAGAATTTTATCAGGGGTCAGCGTTTATCGGTTGCTAAAGGTTATGGAGTTCGCTTTGCTTTGCCCAGTTTGGAAGTCGTTCTTTTGACAGGCCGTACACGTCACCAAGGTGTCGGATTGGAAGCTGGAAAACTCACTGACATCTATTTCGAAGCTACAACACAGGTTCGACTCGACCCAAAGGATTTTGAGAAACTGCAAATAGAAGCAGGTGACACAGTTGAAGTTAAAACAGAGCATGGCGAGGTTATTCTCCGAGCAACCATTGCGCCACGACCAAGCGAGGGTATCGCATTTATTCCGTATGGTCCATGGGCGAACTGCCTTATTGGTGGTAATACGAATAGTACTGGGATGCCTACAATGAAAGGGTTACGCGCCACCATCACTCCTGCACCTGACAAAGAAGTTCTTAGTCTCCAAAAACTACTCAATAAGGCAAAGAGCAACTAGCTAAATGAGGACACACACAATGACAACAAATCACACTGAATCGAAGGAACTCCTTTCTAGTCCACGAACACGAGTTGTAAAGAATGTTGTTTGTCCATTTTGTGGATCTCTTTGTGACGATATTGAAGTCGCTGTAACCTTGGCAGGACCACTACCACGTGTTCCTGAGGGAACAATTATCGAGGCACTTAATGCATGTCGAATGGGTCATACGAAATTCTTGAGAGTGCGTGATGAGTACCGCATCTATCATCCTGAAATAAGGTCTGGCTCAGGTAAATCTGAAGTGCGTCAGGTGACTTTAGAGGAAGCTGTGAAGGCTGCGGCAAAAATTCTTGCAGAAGCAAAGCGTCCATTAATTTATGGTTTGGCAAGCACCTCGAACGAAGCAAATGTAAAAGCTTTGGAATTAGCAGAAGTATCAGGAGCAGTTATTGACAACACTTCATCTGTTTGCCATGGTCCGGGCATTGAAGCAGTCCAAACGGTGGGGATTGGTACTTGTACGCTAGGTAAGATAAGGAATTATGCTGATGTTGTAGTGTATTGGGGCTGCAATCCGATTGCTGCACATCCACGGCATACGCGTCGCTATTCTCAGTTCATTGAGGGATTGTTTAGAGGAGTAGCGGACCGAAAAGTGTACCATATTGATGTTCGTCCAACACGATTTACAGAACAAGTTACTCATAGCCTCATTGTCAATCCCAATGAGGATTACGAACTGCTTCAAGCACTTCGAGCTCTGATTCGAGGACATGAGTTGCGCGAAGAATCAGTGGCAGGAGTTCCAATGCACCAGATAAGAGAGTTTGCTGCCAACTTGAAAGGAGCAGAGTTCGTTGTGGTATTCTTTGGCTTAGGACTCACACAAACTCATGGAAAGGATCATAATGTTACAGCAGCTATCGACTTGGTAGCTGATCTTAATTATCACACCAAGGCAGTGATTATGCCAATGCGGGGTCACTTCAATGTGACCGGTTCAAATCATGTCTCAACATGGACATATGGATATCCTTTCTCTGTGAGTCTAGAACATGGGTCACCATATTACATGCCAGGTGAAACCAGTGCAGTTGATTGCCTTACACGTGGAGAAACAGATGCACTATTTTCGATTGCCGCTGATCCTGCTGCTTCATTTCCAGCAGTCTGTCTAAAGAGGATGCTCAAAATTCCAGTGATTTCATTGGACCCTAAAAGATCAGCCACAACTGAAATTTCAGATGTTACTCTTCCTTCAGCATATGTAGGCATTGAAGCGGGAGGAGTGCAAACAGCTTATCGTATGGATGGCATACCGCTCCAGCTTAGTAAGGTTGTAGACCCACCGAAGGGCATTCGCACAGATGATGAAATACTCGAAATGATTGTACATGAGGTCTGCCGCATAAAGGGTATCAAACGCTACCAGAAATCCTAGAAATATAAGTGCCCAAATCATCCTAAAACAAAATGATTCTTTTTCTGCATTTTTTCTAGTGAATTCTTGGGAGAGATCGACCAAGTGTAGCAAGTATCTTTTTGATATTCCAGCTTTGGTAGTTCGGGATAATGAGATCAGCGGCATTGAGGTCGTTAGATGCATTTGTTGTAGTAAGGGCAACACAGAGCATGTTGGCAGCTTTTGCTGCGGCCACTCCGATTGGTGAATCTTCAAAGACAAGACAGTTGAAAGGTTCAACTTTGAGAATCTTTGCCCCAAGCAAATAGGCTTCAGGAGCTGGTTTTAGTCTTCTAACTTGTGTCTTATCAACAACAGGATGTTTACCTTCTAGGTCCAGAGTGCCTAGAGCAGCTGCAATGTTTGAAGGATGACCAGTACTTACAAAGGCAATCTTTAGTTTCGCTTCTAGAACAGAGGTATAGAATGATAGGAAACCAGGTATAGGTTTGAGGGCACCTTCTGCCACACGTTGTTGATAAACAAGTTGCCGTCGGTCAATCCATGGTTCAGTGTCCTCACTAATATTATGCTCTGTGAAGACTGTTTTCATTATGAACGCAGACCCCTTGCCAACGAATCGGTGTCGCCAATCATCTTCGGAGATGGTTATGCCCAAGGGAGCAAGTGTTTCGTTGAAGGTTGCTAGGTGTAGAAGTTCACTTTCAACGACAACTCCATCCACATCAAAGAGAACAGCATTCACCATCTGACGCTTAGACACTACTCGTACACCTTTCTGCAAGGCTATTTGAACAAGAGTTTGTTTAGGTCTTTGAGCGTTCCACGCCAATCAATGTGAAACTTCGTATCAGACGATAAATCGGGGTTTTTGCGTCCCAGTTGAGAGGAGATAAATCCAACTTTTCCCTTATCTGAATCGATTTCGACCAGAAATGTCCGAATACCAATAATGCTTGCTGCCATATCTGCCAAGATATCATTTCCTACCATGATGCACTCACTCGGCTGTCGCCCTAAAACCTCAATAATTGTTTGATAATATTCAGGTCTTGGCTTGCAATAACGCATGTTTTCAGCATGAGAGACAAAGGAAATATCCAAATTGGAAAGGTTAGCCCATTCAAGGCGTTGGACCATCGCAACTTCAGGGAATATGGGATTTGTAGCTATGGCTACCTGAATTCCAGCAGCTATAGCCCGTTCAATGACTTGACGCCCACCGGGAGCAATTTGCGCGCTTTTCCCAAGTTCTTGGAATGACTCAGTATAGAACTTGTAAAAGCGACTATAACATTCATCATAGCTAAGTTGGGGGAGATCTCTGATGAAATGATTCGTGAAGCTTTCGACATTAGTCATGGAGCCATCATTATGGATCATATGAAGCGTTGATGACAATAATTTCTGAAGAAAGGTGTTTTCATCTAATAAATCAGTAAAATAGGGAGCAGCGTAACGAGCATATGAGAGAAGGAACTGGTCCTCATTAAAAAGGACCAGCGTATTATCATAATCGATTAAGAGTGCCTTGAAAACGGGTTTTGTCATTGTTTTCTCCATAAATATAGAAACTGCTA
>JABXGU010000420.1 GCA_016550415.1 archaeon
AGGAGAAATTCGATGAGATGGCGACCTGCAAACTTGCCTAGGTAGAAGGTTCGTTGGCGTCCCACTAGCTCAGGTGGTATAGGCTCATAGGATAGAGAATGTGCTAGCTGGGCATGAACATGAATACCTGATCCATGGTGAAATGCGTTCTTTCCTACAATTGCCTTTATGGGTGGAATTGGTATTGCAAACTTGCGTTCGACATGTTGAGCTAGTTCAAATAATCGTTCAGTTTTGATTCCGGTATACACATTATAAAGGATTTCAAGGGCCATTACAACTTCTTCAAGGGCGGCGTTGCCAGCTCTTTCACCAAATCCATTCACACATACATGTGGGTAAGTCGCACCTGACTCTATACCTGCAAGAGTGTTAGCTGTGGATAGTCCGAAATCATTGTGGCAATGGATGCCAAAGGCAACTTCTTTCTTTGTTAATTCTTTCATTTTCTGACGAACCTGTTGGATAATATATTGGATGACCTTTGGTTGACAGAAACCTACTGTATCAGCAATGATTATTTTCTCTGCACCTGCATCTACTGCTGCTGCAGACATTTTTGCCACATCTTCGAGATTGCTACGAGTTGCATCCTCAACCACGTAATCGACCTTAACTCCATGGTCTACTGCATATTGGGTACAAGCTGCTAGTCGTTCCATTGCTTCATCTAGTGTCATCTTCAATTGGTGTTTTAATCGTAATTTACTGCAGGCTATGAATATGGGGATTTCCTCAGCACCTGCTTTAATACATGCTTTCAAATCATCAAGGACAGCTCGTGCCGGTGCAGCTAAAGTTGCATTTTGAAATCCTTCCTTTGATAGACGTTGAATAGTCATCATTTCCTCTTTTGAAACCATGGGGAATCCTGCTGCAATAACTGCAATACCAATTTCATCCATGAGTTTAGCAATAGTAATCTTCTCATCAATGGTGAGGAGTATTCCAGCTGTTTGTTCACCATCACGGAGAGTCTCATCCCAAATCCAAACTTGTTTTGGAAGATAAGGGGATTGAAGCGCTTTTTGCCGATTATGATTCACAATTAGACCAGCATCTTCCAGTTCAGTTGTCATTACTTTGGAGCCTCCATGAACAATCTTCTTTCAAGACTCCATACCCACATCCTAAAGAGTTTCTGCTATTTGCGAATATTCTTAAAGATGTATCAGTAAATGCGGAAAACGAATGTGGGTGTTTATCACCGATTGGTGTGTCGAATGGGTTCCAAAGATGTACCTCCTCAGCTAGCAAGTCTCTTCACCCCTAAATCCATAGTTCTTATTGGAGCTAGTGGAAATCCTCGTGCAGTGGGTTTCACCATAGCTCGTTCCCTCATTCGCAATTTTTCAGGTCCCGTGCACTATGTCAGTGCAACAGAAGCTAAGGTACTTGGTTCAGGAACATACGCCTCCATTGAAAATGTCCCTACAGGAAGACATCTGTGGATCATTTCCACACTAACTAAGGATTTTCCAGAAATCCTTCAACTAATCAGAAAGCGTCGACCTTCTGGTGTACTTCTGTTGATGGAGATTCCTAAATCACTTCTATCTGAAGCCGCAAAAGAAATCTCTTATTTTTCCTGTCCAGTAATTGGACCAAGAAGCGCTGGCTACTATGACTCAACTGCAATCACTGATACAATTATACTTCCATCGGAGATGCTGTCCCGTCCACCGTCAGGTGCTGTAGGAGTCATCACTGATAATCGTGATGTTGCTTTCGGATTAATTGAACATTTAAGCAAATATCGTTGTGGAATATCTCGTTTCATTGACTTGGGAGATTCTTTCGGTACTAACGAAACTGAAACCTTGTCTTTTCTTGCAAACGACCCTGCAACCCAAGTAATACTCCTTGGTTGTGGTCAAGTCGCTCATAAAAACAATTTCAAGGCTGCATTAGGGCAAGCTCAGCGTAACCAAAAACCCATCATAGTGCCTCTTTTCGGACAAGAAATCATTAATGAACTTGGCCTACACCGCCGCTCATCAACAAGTATAACAGAACTCACCGATGAGTTAGCAGCCAACCAGCAAATCATTCCAACTACCTCTTGGGGTCGCGCTGTGGATCTGGCAAAGCTTCTTCAATGGCAACCTCTCCCGAAGGGACCTGGTGTTGTAGTCGTATCCAATTTCGGACCCTATTGTGTAAATGCCGCAAACAGTCTTCATTCCTCAAAACTGAATCTAGTTTCATTTGAAACCAAAATCATTCAAGAACTCAACAAGTCACTTCCACCTTATTGTCGCGCAGCTAACCCAATCTGTCTCTACACGAATGCTGATGAGGTCCGGATGGATACAGCTCTTAGCATAATATTTGAAGATCCCTCCACTCATATACTCATGCTAAGCCTACTTCCCAACTCTCCCTACATCGATCCTGACTATCTCAGCGTAATGCTCCGTCAACGCCTTGCTAGGACAAAAACTCCCAAAACTATCATCGGTATCATCCCTGCTGTTGAAACTGATAACCTTCTCATCAAATGCTTAGAACAACTTCAAATCCCTGTATACTCAAATCCACACCGCGCTGTGAGCACCCTCGAAACAGCGTATAATTACGCATCTGCTCAAAAATCAGAAAAAAGGAGCGATTGAAAAAATGCTCTATAAAGCCTATGTACTCGTCAAAGTTATTCCCCATCAAGAAGATAAAATCATACGTGAACTCTCAAAGGTTCCCGCCATTGTGGAGGTTCATAAGCTCTTTGGCCAATTCGACATCATTGCTGAAGTCGAGCGTAAGGGTATGCGTGAACTCATGAAAAGCATCTCTCAAATCCGTGGCATCAAAGGTGTCCTGGATACTGTCACCAACCTTGTTGCTGACTTTGAAATGGATGTCCATGGCGGTCCAATTTGACCTCCACACAACCAATAACTGCTGGACTCCATAACTGGTCCGGAGGTCGATTGAGGGAGCCCTGTCATGCCATCAGATCTTGAGTTCTTCTTCAACCCCACAAGCGTTGCCGTAGTAGGCGCCTCAGAGAAGAAGGCAAGTGTAGGGGGAGTTATTTTCAGGAACTTCCTGAAGCCCTCCTATAGAGGCGTAGCCTATCCAGTGAACCCTAGGGTCACTGATGTTTTAGGAATCAAATGCTTCGATCGTATCACATCCATTCCAAACCCTGTAGAACTTGCCATTCTAGCCATCCCTGCAGGAATTGTACCCAAAGTTATGCTTGACTGTGAAGCTAAGGGCGTGAAAGCAGTCATTATCATTAGTGGGGGCTTTAAGGAGACAGGTTCTGAAGGCGCAGATCTAGAAAATCAAGTCATAGAGATTGCTAAACGTGCTAGCATACGTGTCATAGGACCTAACTGTGTAGGAATCTATGATACAAACACAGGAGTTGATACAACCTTTCTACCTGCTTCAAGAATGGGTCGACCAGAAAAGGGGTACATCAGCTTCATTAGTCAAAGTGGTGCTTTTGCAGCAGCAATTTTAGATTGGACAGAAATGGCTGGACTAGGTGTAAGCCGTGTCATTAGCTTTGGTAACAAATGTGATGTAAACGAAATCGATCTCATCAAATACCTAGGTAAGGATCCAGAAACACATGTCATTGTCGAATATCTGGAAGGTCTTACTCCCAGTACAGGTGGAAACTATCTGCAAACTGCAAAAACTGTTACTAGGAAGAAACCAATTATTGTAGTAAAGTCAGGACGTTCTGTTCGTGGTTCTGCTGCCGCTGCAAGTCATACTGGTGCCCTAGCTGGTGATGCTCGTCTTTATGATTATGCTTTTCGTCAAGTAGGAATTTTAGTTGCAAGAGACTTTGAAGATGCATTTGATATGGCTAAGACTTTAGCAGCTCAGCCTCCAGCAGCTGGAAATCGTATTCTCATTGTAACAGATGCTGGAGGAGCAGGCGTGATGACAGTGGACGCTTGTGCGGCACTGGGATTGGAGGTTCCAGAGCCACCAGATAAACTTAGAAATGAGTTGGCTCGTCATTTTCCCAGTTATTGTAGCGTTCATAATCCCATTGATTTAACCGGGGATACAGATGCTGAAAGATATCAGACCGCACTCGAACTCTCTTTTGAAACACCACACTATGATGCAGCAATTGTAATTGTGATGTTACAGATTCCATTATTGAATCTCGATATTGTTGACCGGTTATCCTCTATTGCTAGAACTTACAAGAAGCCAATAGTTGCTTGTACTGCTGGTGGACGATTCACACTCAAAGGAGCTCGCCTTTTAGAAGAAGCTGGGATTCCTGCAGTTCCCTCTCCTAGACGGGCAGCCCGTGCTATTTGGTCTCTAGTTGAATATGGTCGGCAGCTCAACCAAAGTAAAGCCAAAGAAATCAGGTAATGCCATTATTGCTTTTGGTCGAAGCAATTGTTTTTAATCAATATATTAGTACGGTGTGTTCACTGTTTTCGAAATTAAGCTGAGGTGCAATTTAGTGATTGGTGTGAGCATCGTTGGCGCTGGACAGACGAAGTTTGGTCGACATACAGAGTACGATTTACGTGAACTTTTTACAATAGCAGCAACTGAGGCAATTGAGGAGGCTGGTATAACTCCCAAAGATGTGCAAGCTGCATTCATAGGGAATCTTTCTGCTGACAACTTCAATAGGCAATGTCATGTTGCCCCACTGATGGTGGACTTTGCAGGAATGAAAGGCATTCCTGCCACAAAATGTGAAGCAGCCTGTGCCTCTTCAGCTACTGCTCTCCGCGCAGCAATATTAGCCCTAGAATCTGGTCAATATGATGTGGTCATGGCTGCAGGTGTTGAAAAAATGACAGACTTGTCCACACCTCAAGTCATTGAGACCTTGGCGATGGCAGCAGATCAAACCTTCGAAGCACACCCGGGAATAACCTTTCCTGGTATCTTTGCCATTTTCGCTGTTGCTCACATGGCCAAATATGGAACTACTAGAGAACAACTTGCTGCAGTAGCAGTGAAGAATCATGCTAATGCTGTACATAATCCCCTTGCTCAATACCAGAAGGCAATTACAATGGAGCAAGCTCTCTCCTCCCGAATGGTTGCCTGGCCTCTTGGTCTATTCGACTGCTCCCCAATAACTGATGGTGCTGCAGCTGTCATTCTTGTTCGCAACAAAGCTGCAAGAAAATATTCCGACACACCAGTCAAAATCATTGCTTCTACACAAGCTTCAGACACAATGAATCTCTGTGATCGAGAGGACCTAACCAGTCTCTCTGCTGCCCGATTAGCAGCTCAAGATGCCTATAAACAAGCAAAATTGAAGCCAAAAGACATTGATTTTGCGGAAGTCCATGACTGTTTTACTATTGCAGAAATTATCGCAACAGAAGATCTTGGCTTCTTCAAACCTGGTCAAGGAGGTTCTGCTGTTGCTGAGGGGCGCACTCAAATCGATGCTGAAAAAACAATCAACACAAGTGGAGGACTCAAAGCCAAGGGACATCCAGTCGGTGCCACTGGTGTTGCCCAAATTATAGAACTTTATCATCAACTCCTTGGAGATGCAGGAAAGCGACAAGTATCCAAGGCTAATATTGGCTTGGCACATAATGTTGGTGGCACTGGGGCAACATGTTGTGTCCATATTGCTAAGAGGTGGTAAATGTGAAATTAATGTCTTCAGAGACAACAATCAAAAACTATCAAGCATTACTTAATGAACGAAAACTGTGTGCAGCAAAATGCACCAAGTGCCAACTACTAATGCTTCCTCCCCGGATGCTGTGTCC
Organism: archaeon; assembly: GCA_016550415.1. The sequence continues at coordinate 5,736 of JABXGU010000420.1, forward strand.
CAATTGCCTAAATAAGAAAACCGTATGGAATGAATTGAACGGTCACGGCACTCTCAAATCATTTACAGTAATTCATATAGCTGGCACATCATATTCAGAAGATGTACCCTATATTGTAGCTGTTGTGGAACTCAAAGAAGGACCTGCTGTTACTTCTCGCCTAGTAGGTGTAGATCCACTGAAACCTGAAGAAATTCAAGTTGGAGATGCTGTAGTCGCTGACTTCGAAGAAGTTCTTGGGAAAGCACCAGACCAGCGGCAAATGCGTCTTATCTTTCGTCCTGCCTAACAATCTGTTTTAAAATCCTTCAGTCCAGCTATTCTGTTTGAATACTAAGGAAGCGCATGGTGGTTACAGCATAAACCTTTGCTACCTTGACTATGTCTTCAATGGCAATGCATTCATCTGCTGAGTGAGCACTGGTCGTGTTTCCTGGACCATAAACTGTAGTGGAGGTAAGTCCTGCAGCACGAAGTAGTCTTCCATCTGTTGCAGCTGGAAACATAAAGTAAATAGTAGGTCCAACTATCTCCTTTGATGCAGAGAAAAGTGTAGTAACGAGTGGGTCTTTCTCATAATTGGGAATTGATGTACTTTCAGAGGCGTTAATCAATTTGACCTCAACTGCATTTTCAAAGCCTAGCTCCTTAGCGAGTTTTTTCAGCGCATCTATGATTTCTTGAGGATTTTGACCTGGAAGAATTCGAAAATCTAACTGTGCTTCACATCTGTCTGGGACAATGTTTGCAGCGATTCCTCCTGAAATAGTGCCCACGTTAAGTGTGGCTTTAGTTAAGGCTTCGACTGCCGCATTAAGTAAGTTAGGTGTTCCACTGTCACGAAACATTGGTTCCAGAGTGGATGGTTCAACACCCATAGCTGCAGCAATCTGTTGAACCAAGGCATCCCGCTCAATGGGTGGTTTCACAGTTGGAGGACCTTGCTCCAATAATTTAGATAAAAACTGAAACATAATGATAATCGCATTTTTTCCCATTAGCGGCACACTACCATGCGCCTTTTCTCCCTTTGTAGTAACCTTTACCCAAACGACGCCCTTTTCGCCAATACTCAGTGCCTGTCCCAATGGATGTGCTCCAGTTGGTTCACCGACAATACAAGCATCTGCACGAATTTTCTCCCAAATGTTATCAATACACCAGCCGGTTCCTAATTCACCTTGTTTTTCCTCGTCACCAACCACATTCAGAATTACATCACCTTTGAGAGGAAGGTTAAGATTACGAAGTGCACACAATGCTATTGTCATAGCAGCTACTCCTCCTTTCATGTCTAATGCCCCGCGTCCATAGATGTGTCCTTCTCTGATTTCTGCACTGAAGGGGTCCACAGACCAATCGTCAAGACTACCTGGTGGAACTACATCGCTATGCCCATTGAAGAGAAGTCGTTTCTCTGTCTGTACTCCTTTGATGGTGGCAACAAGATTGTCAATATTTGGGTGAGAGGTGAAGAATTCAGTTTTAATTTTATATTTTTCAAGGGTCTTGCCAACCCGATGAGCAACCTCAGCTTCTCCTCCAGTTTCACGATCCCAACTTGGAATACGCACTAAATCTTGACATAAAGTCACAAGAATATCTTTCATATTTTCAATTCGTTTTTTCACACGTTGCTCCCACGAAGATAGCGACATTGGTAGCACCTTTGCTTTCATATGGTTCAGGGGTGAAAAAAGATGAGGGTTGCATTATGATATACTACTTTTCCTGTGAGTAATTAAAGATATTATATTCGCTGGGCAGTAATCACTGTCTATCCTTTAGTGGCGAATGGTTATGCCTTCTGAAACTGTCATTGAGAATCGGTTATGGGAAATTGCTTGGAAGGGACAATTTGCTGTTCTATTGGATATTGTGACACCAAAACCTGGGAATGTTAACCGGTTCCGGGATCATCATGACACTCGGTTTGTTCATTTTGCTGCAAGTGCAGTTCTATTAGGGCATCCACTCTACGTGGCAGCCAGCCAAGCAGTAGAAGCTAGTAAGCAGGAACATCCATCAGTTAAGCTGGGGGAACTAATCAAATCTAGCGTCCAATCCACCATGGAGCCCCACGACAAGAATACTCTGTTAGGCACAATTCTTCTCCTTATACCTCTGGCAACAGCAGCTGGCTTAAATATCTCTGAACAACGTTTTTCTTTAACCTTACTTCGCGAAGGTGTTACACGAATTCTCAACACGACCACAGTTGAAGATGCTGTTGAACTAATACGGGCATTACAAATTTCCAAACCCGGAGGGAGCAAACCAAAAACCCCTAAATGGACACCAGAACATCAAGCTTTGGACTACCAATCACCAAGAACTATACCACTCATACAGCAGCAGAAATACACTCTTCGTTCTCTCCAAAAAATGGCTGCACCTTACGATGCTATCGCTCAAGAATATTCTACAGGCTTTGAATATCTCTTCAACACGCTTTACCCACAACTCGTTCAAGCACTTAATCGCCAATCGCGTATTGAACACGCTATACTAGCTTCTTACATGTGGCTGCTCAGTAATCGTTTTGATACACTCATTCAGCGAAAAGCAGGTTCAGAAATTGCTGAAGAGGTGCGTCGTCGTGCCAGCGACATTTATCCTCGTCTTATCAACACGCCCGAATCTAATTGGGTAGAATTATTGGAACCATTCGACCAATATCTCAGGTCAAAAGGGTCGCTGCTCAATCCTGGAACCACTGCTGACCTTCTATCTGCCGCCACATACATAGCACTTCTAGTCGAAGATATTACTACGGTCCTTTGAAAAAATTAAACGAATGAATCCTTGCTAAGGTTCCCATTTGAATGGATGCTTTGCAAATTCTTTATCACTGAGAAGCTCTTCTATCGTTGGACGCCCCTCAATAGCTCTTCGAATGGCGTGGCGCATAGCCTTATAATTATTGATTTGAATCCGTTTGCGGTCAACTGCACTGGGATGTACAAATACATTTGCGATGATTACTAGCTTATCTGCAACTACCTTCGGGATAATGCCCTCCTCTACAGAATCCATCACTGCCTTTGCACAACCAGTTTGAGCAGGACCACCAAAAAGACTCGCTTGATGCATGCTACGATTTGCTACAGTCGGTACAAGAAGTGTTTCAGGTTTTACTAGAAGATTCGGCTCCAAGATTGCCAGTAGGGGCTCCATTCTTTCCTTTGGCGCAGCCTTTGCCTGTGTAAAGGCATAGCCCACTGGTCCATCCCTACGTCCAATCATTAAGTCAATGTGGGCGACCTCAGCACCAGACCCTGATAATCCCTCACCAATCTTTAATGAAAAATCCTTAATGTGTTCTGGGGTGAATCCGAATACGCCAAAACGTGTTTCAAGAGGCTTTTCTGGTTCTACCTCAATCGTAACCTCTTCGAATTTTACCTTGCCAAGTTTCTCCAGTTCGATTCGAATTTCTTCTCGATTTTCATAAGTGAGAACGCCACCGTAAGTAATGGGGAGACGGGGTTTACCAACTGGTACACCCATCATTTTCAGACCCGCCTTCACCCCTGCCGCACCGGAACCTACAATGAGTCTGGTTAGTTTCTGGACTTTCAATTGTAGAGCTTTTGCCTCAGCGAATTTTCTGTTTTTTACTTTCTTTAGCATATCCATCCATATATCACCAATGAGTTGTGCGCTTGCTAGTATGCAGCCTGAGCATCCAGATGCCAATGCAGGGAATACCACCTCATCGTGACCACAAAGAACCTTGATTTTAGTGCCAACCTTTTCCAATACAGCCAGAATGAGTTTAAGCTGTCCACTTGAGTCTTTGATGCCGACAATGTTATCGAGTTCTGCTAGGTCTTCAACAATCTGCCATGGCATCTCCAGTCCTGTGCATTGAGGAATGTTATAGAGCACAATGGGCAACCCAACATTTGACACAAGTCGATAATGTTCATACAGTCCTCGCCAAGTGGGTCGCATATAGTAGGGAGTAACAACCAGACATGCTCTAGCACCTACGGATTCTGCGTGTTTGACAAGTTCTATTGTGGTCTTAGTGCTGCTGGCTCCTGCTCCGGCTATTACCGGAACCTTTCCAGCTGCCTCTTCGACTGTGATTTGGACTACTTTCTTATGTTCACTGATGCTAAGGCTTGTGAACTCTCCTGTAGTGCCTGCAGGGACAAGTCCTGTGACACCAAGAGTGTCGATACAGTGTCGAATGAGGCGGCGAAACGCTTCTTCATCTACTTTTTGGCCACCCTTGGTAAAGGGCGTCACCAATGCTGGATTCACTCCACCTGCTTCAAAGGGCATCTCATAGACACCTTCTTGCTATTTAGATTATTATGGCTGAGGGATTGCAAGATCAGTAGGTCCTTGCTTGGATAGTTTTGCTTCCGAATAGTTATCTTGGATGATATCTCGTACAATTGCTGCCCACTTGACTTTCTCTCGTGCTAGATCACACAATCCTTGGACCGAGGACCAGGGTGTATAGAGTGCCATACTTGGACCTGGTTCAAACTTGTAATAGACCGGTTGGACGCATCTTGTGATTTCGGGTGCGTCATAGAATCGGTTGTATCCTCCAAAGCTGGGCATTAGTATAATATGGATATCGATTGGAATATCGGAAGCTTGTCGGATTGCTGCTAGTTGTGGGATTGACATATCTGCAACAGGGTTAAAGCTGCCTGCACCTAATTCTTCCAGTAAGCGGGCACCTGCTGGGGAAGCATGACCTGCGAAGATGCTCATCTTGAAAGTGATATACTTTGGGATTTCGCCGATTTCCTTTAATTTTTTGAGAGCCCATAGAAGTCCTTCATCGATGACAAGGAATCCTCTGAAGCCCAATTCTATTCCGCGCTTGATATCCGTAATAACCTCTACCAGTTTATCAGAGCCGCGGAAGCGCATTCCTGACAGCGCGCCCTCTGGTGTTGCAATTTGTCTTCCAATATCCCAGCTAACTCTAGGCCCTGGTGTGAGGATGACTTCCATTTTAGCATCATGGGCAAGTTGAGCAAAGCGGCTTAGTTCTTTGTTATCTAGTAGTGTGGCTCCCATGACTACACTAATGAGGCGGTGAACAGGAACATCCCGCTTATCTGCCTCGTCAATTAAGGCTTCAAGAACCTCTGGTCGTTCAACTCCGGAAATTTCAATACGGTACCCTGCTCCATCAGGGAACCGCTTTGTACTTGTTGGCAAATCATATGCATCTTGTCCAGGAATTCCAATTTTTTCAAGGGCTTTCCTGACTTTTTCATAGGATCTTAATGTTACCATTGCTTTGACCCTCAGACTAAGTTGCCTTTGTAGATTGCACTTACAAAAAGGTTACAGTTGTTAAACGTGTTCTTACTTTTCCGCTCCAGATTAGGAAGCCTTTTTGTGTCGAGGCTGCTAAACCTATTTGGCTCCGTCTTCCTGGCTATCTTAAATCCACCGAGGCCTCCGAATCGGAGTTGCGAGGAAAGTGGATTCGGTCAAGACGGGGCCACAACTCATCACACATACTTTCACTACCCATATTCCCAAGGACGCTACTGACACAATGCCCTCAGTCAACAAACTTCACACAAAATTTCTAGAACGATTCAAAATACTTCTTGGTGACGAGTTCGAAGCCTTTTTACAATGTTTGAATCAGCCTCCAGTTAGCTTCCTACGTGTAAACACGCTCAAATTCCCCGTGTCCCAAGGAAAAAAGCGACTTGCAGCAATGGGAGTTGAAACACATCCTCTTCCTTGGTATCATGCAGGTTTTCGAGTTTCAGGCGAATATGAAAAGATATCCCACAGCCGCGAGTTTGCACTTGGCTATTTTTACTTTCAAGAAGGAGGGAGTACGATACCTCCACTTGTCCTTAATTTGCAGGAAAAACAGCGCATATTAGATGTGTGTGCAGCTCCTGGCTCAAAAACCACTCAAATGGCACAAATAATACAAAATAGTGGTGTAATTGTCGCCAACGAACGCATATTCCGTCGAGTGGCTAGTCTGGGTCACAACCTCAGGCTTTGTGGTGTGGCAAATACCATCGTATTATGTGAAGATGGGCGCAAACTACCCCAAAAACTACCTATCACTTTCGATCGCGTTTTAGTCGATGTGCCCTGTACCGCTTCTGGACACCTAAGAAGTAAAGCACCCCAGTATGATATTCCTGATCAGAAAAGAATTAGGGGAATCCAAACACTCCAAAAGGAATTGCTCTCCGCTAGTTTTCGTCTTCTTAAGTCAGGGGGACTGCTTGTCTACTCAACATGTAGTATTCACCCAGAAGAAAATGAAGACGTTGTACAGAACCTTGTAACACAATTTCCTGATGCTGAAATAATGAAGCCCAATATACCACAACTTGTCAGTCATACCGGGATTTCCTCA
>JABXGU010000421.1 GCA_016550415.1 archaeon
AAAACCTGCAAAGTCTTAGAATAAGCAAGAACAAGTTTGACACCCTCCCTGCAAACGTGGAAAAATGGATATCAACCCTGAAATCAAAAGGATGCAAGGTTCGATAAGAAAGCCCACTAGTAAGAATGAATTGATTATGAGCATTAGGCTATCCTGAAGAGGGGATGCTTAGGACCGATTTTCATATTTTCTTCAAAAGCTACTTGACCCCAAGCAGCATCCACCATTGCCACCATAGGGAATACAGCTTCAGCATGTTCTATTGGTCCATATAGGACGAAGTCGGCACCTGATGCTACTGCTAGGAGGGCTGATGAAACTACACCAGTCTCTCGTAGCCCTTCTCGGAACTTTATGGTTAGACCACGCCATGTCTCCACAGCATTATGTGCACCACAGCCACACACGAGACCAAACTGATTCTTCAATTCGTAGATGGCGCGGCATGCCATCCCTAGGCTGGGAATGTCAAGGACACAGGTATCAATGAGGGGTTTTGTGACACCGGATTTTTGCGCTATTGGAAGTAGTCCGGTTTCTTCTTTGGTTGTAATTGCGGTAATGCGTCCCTTTGTAGTGGCTAGTTGTTTATCGTATGCTAAGAGCACTGCCTGCTCTAGTTTCACTTCCTGAATCGCAGTTAGTTCCTCTGGTCGACATGAGGGCATCAAAGAATTGTAGACAACCCGACTGATTAGGCCAATCTCAGCTACATAACGAATAGCTTCAATCCGTGTAGTTGCAGAAGCAGAGTCCACTAAAAATGGTGCTTCAGTTTCTTTAGCGACAAAGTCGATGTATTGTTTCATAGCCTCAGGTGTGTCGCCGACCACATCTAGCATATACGGGTTTCCTGTCTTCTGTGAAACCTGATCCTGCGCCAAAAGGAGTTCTCGTGCACGTTTGCGATTAAACCGACCTGTTTTCGGGCTGGAAACCACTTTGTGACCTTTATAGAAAAGGCTGGCAATGAGCACGGTTGGTGTGATTCCTGGTTGTCCACCTAAATGAATGCCTGCGATGTCAAATGATTCCTGTGAAGCTGAAAAACGCATCATGTTGATTCACCAATTATGTCAGTAATAGTAGGTTCTTGTACGTCATCCATTATAATATTACCAAATTTTGCTATCAGCAAAACTTGTCCTAAGATAAAGCAGAAAAGTGGGAAATATAGATGTGGGCTAGTCCCTTTGTTATCATCAGAATGTGGATGACGGAAGTGCCACTATAAAGATGCCAAGAAATCCTGACGTTTCCACTCAGATGGATGAGCTAGTTGAAGCATTATTAGAATTTGATGTAGAGCGGATGAAAGATTTGGCTGCGACTGCTCTTAGCGAGAAGATTTCACCAATCATTATTATCGAAGAAGGAATTGCCCGAGGATTGCGAGAGATAGGACGCAGATACGAGGAAGGAGAACTCTTCGTCACCCACCTGGTGGCAGCAGCAGAAGCAGCAAGGGTCACCATCGATGAAATCCTAACACCTGCTATGAGCCAAATGACTACAGCAGAAGAGCCCCTAGAAAAACATCGAACAATTCGACCCAAAGTTGTCATGGCTACAGTTGAAGGAGATATTCACGATATTGGCAAGAACATCGTGGGAGCAATGCTATTCGCTGCAGGCTTCGATGTGATTGATATTGGCAGAGATGTTCCAGTGGAAAAAATTGTAGCAGCGGTTAAAAGGCACAAACCAGCCCTACTTGGCCTTTCCAGCCTATTAAGCACAACAATGGTAAAGATGCCCCTTGTACTCAAGACACTGAAAGAGGAGGGATTACGCGAGACTGTGAAAGTAATGGTGGGCGGGGGACCTGTGACTGCCCAATGGGCAAAAAATATCGGTGCAGATGGGTACGGTGCTAACGCAGCAGATGCAGTAAAGCTAGCGAAAAGTCTGCTAGAATCTTAAGAAAGAGTGGTGGGGTCACTGGGAATCTCCGCTGCAGAAAATCTCAGCAGCTTTTGAACCCAGAACCTACGGGTAACACCGGCCGCTCCAGAACATCGTCATCCCGAAATCGGTCAGCTTTTGCTTCTGGTAGCTACTTCTGGAGCCCGTTGCCATACCTAGTTAGGCCATGACCCCACAGCGTAGGTCGTATGCACTGCCTTACTATTGTTTAAAGCTTTTTCCAGCAGGTTTCTTCTTTTTATTGTTAGTAGGCACTGAAATATTGGTTACAATATGTGATTTGACTTGCCGTAGGAATTAACCTTCTAAAGGTTAACAATTAAATAGGCGTGTTCAGGATAAGAAATCAGAAGATTCAGAACAACAACAAGAATGTAGGAGGATTTTTACAACGCTTCCAATTCTTCGGCATCCGACATCACAGCAAAAATTCATCTGGCTTAAACGAAGACAAAATGTCCGTCCATCACAGATTGCCCAAGAATTACAGGTATCTCGGCCCTTCATAAGCAAGGCGCAACGGATTGCTGAGACACGTATCAGGCAACTTCTTCGGTATTCAGCAGCTGTAAATCGAATTCGTATCATTCAAATTAGTCCTCGCTATGGTTTCGCCCTAGGACATAGTCCCAGTACTCAGAGTGTTGCATATATCTTCTATTCACCGAAGCTGGGCGTTCAGACTTGGTTTGACCATAGAGGAGACTGCATGGGCTGTGAATCCAAGGCGACCTGTGAGCGAACCCTCCGTCAATTGGCATCGGACTGGCAACTCCCACTTGATAAGAGATTGACTCCGACGGATAATGCAAAGCGACTCTTTACACAGATCCAGGAGGATTTAGGATGGCGGTAAAATGGCTAGAAAGTCTACCCAACTCTTTCCTGAAGAAGGCATGTCCCCTACACAAAGATACAAAGGTCCCTTCAAAAGTGATTCCCAGTAACGCCCTTACAAAAAGTTGGGAACTTGGACACCGAGTTTTAGGATTAGGGGCTATTGTTGTGTTTGCAGGTCTATTCATGATTTTTTTAGTGTACCTATTGCCTCCTGTCTACATTATTATCGAGACTAGCCAGACATGGGTAGGAGGCGTCCATTATTCAAAAATAATTATTCCACTTTCAGTTATTTTGTCGGGTGTACCTTTTCTAGCGAGTTTTCTTATTGGTTTAACATATGCACCGTTCATCAGTATTTTTGATTTTCATACAGGACGGCGACGTCTGATTGCAGGAATGGTTTTCGCAGGATTCGTATCATTTGCGGCATTCATTGATCAGTTATTATTAGGTCTGTGGGTACTAGAAAACGGAGCTGCTGCAGGACTGGATTCCTTCTATTTCACTTCTGCAAACTACATTTTAAGTCCTACAAGCTGGCTACCAATGCTTCTGGCATATCTAGCATTCTACGGGCCTACATTGTCCTTGATTGCATGGTTTGCATCCTTTCTTGGCGACTACCTGCTGAACCTTTTCACCTTAACTGGGAGATTGGAAGGTCTGCGCCTAGAAGCAAAAGGAGGAGTAATATCAGCGGCGAGACGTGGATATTTCAGATGCTTTACTGAACCCACCAAGTGGCAAGGGCGTGCAGTGGATCCAAGGACATACATGAAACAGGCAGATATGTTACTACGTAAAAGAGGGGGATTTGTATAAGCTGTAACACACCTCGTTTTACTCTGGACACAATACTATCATTTAAATACGAAGTTCATCGAATGCCTGTTTGGTAGTGAAGGATGATAGGCGGTTGTTTTTGGCTACAATGATAGCCTGAATTTTATTTCTAGCCCAATCAGCCATCCTGCCATGGATTATTCTTTACTAAAGCCATATGTCCAAGTCAAAAATGGAAATATTGGAGTTAGAACACAACACGAAAAAGGGAACAAGGATAAGTGACTCATCATGCCAAGTGAAGAAAAGGAATTCATCGTTACACCCTGGGAAGTCAAAGGCGATGTAGATTATGAAAAACTCGTTAAACAATTCGGAACCGAACTCATCAATAAAGCTTTGCTGAAACGATTCAAAAAACACACAGGTGAAATTCATTACCTGCTACGACGTGGCATCTACTTCTCGCATCGTGACATGAAATGGGTATTTGACGAACTGGAAAAGGGCAACCCATTCTTCCTCTATAATGGAAGGGGACCCTCAGGACACACCCATATTGGGCATCTTACACAGTTCATCTTCACAAAGTGGATGCAAGACAAATTCGGTTGCCCATTCTATTTCCAGTTGACAGATGATGAGAAGTTTCTATTTAAGCCAGAATTAGATTTGGAGAAGACACGATTCTATGCTCGAGAAAATGCCTTGGACCTAATAGCGACCGGATTCAATCCGAAAAAGACTCACATCCTCATCGATTCGCTACATGCTCGAACCATTTATCCGCTCGCAATTCAGGTAGCAAAACGCATAACCTTTTCAACTGCGAAGGCTGTCTTTGGTTTCACTAACTCAGACAATATTGGTCAGATCTTCTTCACAAGTTTCCAGGCAGTTCCCGCGTTTTTGCATTCTGTCCTTGTTGGTCATAATGTTCCTTGTGTAATCCCATTAGCTATTGATCAAGATGCTCATTTTCGGGCTGCCCGTGATGTCCTTCCTAAGCTTGGATATTACAAGCCAGGTATTCTCCATTCCATGTTCTTACCAGGGCTTCAACAGGGAGGGAAAATGTCTGCTTCAGATCCTGAATCCGCGTTATTCACCGTTGATCCTCCAAAGGTGATTCGGAAGAAGATACAGAATGCCTTCACTGGAGGACGTGGTAATGCCGCTGAACAACGGAAGCTTGGAGGGCAACCAGAGATTTGCGCAGTCTTCTGGAATTACAAACTAGTCTTCATGCCAGAAGATGATAAGCTTCAAGAAATCGAGAAACGATGTCGAGGAGGAGAAATGCTCTGTGGCGAATGCAAGGGCATCCTCATTGACCTTGCCACCAAGTACTTAACAAAGCACCAAGAAAAGCGTGAAAAGGCACGGGACAAGTTGGACGAATTTTTATTCAAAGAAAAATAGATACAAGGGAAAACATGAAACAATCCCACTGAATATTGATTGGACTTGGTTACATGTTATAACTTATTTATCAGGTCATAATTTGTATCTCAAATCTAGAATACAGCTTTGGTGTCAGCGGTGACCAATATAATAAAAGCAGAAAGTGTGGCCCCCTCAGACTTGGCACAAATTCGCGTCGTGAAAGGTGAGGAGGCTATTCTTGAGAGTTGTGGCGACTATTTGACAGATGAAGCACATTATGGCGATGGCCGTTGTGACAAGCTTTACTATGCACGAAGTGAAGCAGATGTTGTATCAGTTGTCAAGTGGGCAAATGAGACCAGAACTCCCCTTACAATTTCTGCAGGAAGAACAGGACTCACAGGGGGTGCAGTTCCTCAAGGTGGCACCCTTCTAACACTAGAACAAATGGATGCTTTACTTGGCTTGGGTTTCGATGAAGAGGAAAAAGTATTGTTTATTCGTGCTGAACCCGGAGTCACATTGGAGAAATTAAACTCGTGCATCCGCAAGAAACAACTTAGCAGCCTTAAAGGAAAAGGAAGTCCAGGTGAACAAAAAGCCCTCACCAAATTCCTTGAAGAAACGAAAACCTACTTCTTTCCCCCTGATCCCACCGAGATGACTGCACATCTTGGAGGGGCTGTTGCTGCTAATGCCTCGGGAGCACGTTCATTCCATTATGGAGCAATCCGAAGCTGGATTCGTCGACTTAGAGTAGTCTTAGCCAATGGTGATGTACTAGATATCCGTCGAGGAACTGTAATTGCCAAGAAAGGCTTGTTTCGCATCGAACTAACCGATGGTACTACAAAGGAAATTAGAGTGCCAGACTACACTATGCCAGCTACTAAAAATGCCTCAGGGCTCTTTGCTAAACCTAACATGGACCTAATCGATCTTTTCATAGGATCAGAGGGCATTCTTGGTGTAATCACCGAGGCAGAGGTTAAACTCATTACGTATCCTGAGCGTTCTCTCACCGTTTTCGCATTCTTCCCCTCCGAGGAAGCAGCTGTCTCCTTTGTCAAAAATATACGAAGTGAGGAAAGCCCGATTCATCCGACACTTGTTGAATACTTTGATTCTCACGCAGTCAAAATGCTGTGTGATGCTAAGGCTAAGGGCACTGGTGGTGTGACCATTCCTCCACAAGTGGAAACCTGCCAAGCCATCATCTTCTTTGAAGTTCCCTTCGAAGAAGCAGATATGGAGAAAACTTTCATGGCTGTTCAAGATTTACTCAGCCAACACAACCTTGGGATGGAGGGCACCTGGGCAGGAATTGATCCAGCTGACCTTGAACGAATGAAAGCTGTACGCCATCTAATTCCTGAAACTGTGAACAGCCTCATTGCAAAACGTAAGCAAGAACATCCAACTGTTCATAAATTGGGCACTGATATGGCTGTTCCTGATGAACATCTTATAACAATTCTAGCCTATTACCGGAAGCTCCTCGACGAAGCGAATATGGAATACATTATGTTCGGTCACATCGGTGACAATCACATCCATGTTAACATTCTGCCCCGTACAGACGAAGAGGTCCCCAAAGGTATGGCTATCTATCAACGCTTTGCACGAAAAGCAGTTGAACTCGGTGGCACAGTCAGTGCTGAACATGGCATCGGAAAACTGAAACGCCCATTTCTTCGAGTCATGTATGGAGACAAAGGACTTGCACAGATGGCGAGTGTGAAAGAAAGCCTTGACCCCCACTGGATTCTTAACCCAGGCAATATGATTCCGCGTCCAGGCGAACAACTTGAAAGTCTCGACACCGCCTGATTCAACTATCCAGCACTTCAGGTAATAATATATTATCAGCTAACTAGAGTAAGCACATATGAGTTCAAAGGACAATTTCACCCTGGCAGCATTACAGCTTAAACCCTCTAAAAAGGTCTCAACTACTATTACAGCCATAGATACCCTCATTGTCTCCCTTACATCTCAAGATATAATTCCTAATTGCATAGTTTTACCAGAATACATCTTTGGAACCCTGCAAGACTGGAAGGACAAGGAGAAGCAAAGTGAAGAGCAGTCTGCAAGAATTATCAATGCAATATCCGAACTCTGCAAGCAACATAGTGTCGCCATCGTGGCAGGATCCATCCCACACAAAACATTCGGAGACCAATGGCGCAATCGAAGCTACATTTTCGCTGCAGATGGCAATCTGATTGGTTTCTACGATAAGCAGCGACCATTTCGTTCAGAAAAATTCATGGGGCTAGACCCAGGTAAGCATACACCCATATTCGAATTGCCCCAGTTACGCCTTGGCGTTTTAATTTGTGCAGACCTATGGTTTCCAGAGATTATCTACGAAATAAGAGGGAAAGTTGATTTCATTGCTGTCCCAACAATGACCACAGTTCTCAATTCAAACCATATTGATTACGGGCGATGGAATTGGCAATCTCTTGTTGCGGTACGTGCTAAGGAATATACTGTACCCATTGTCAGTGCTGATCATGCAGAATGGGAATACGTTTCAGGAGTATTCACCTGTGGAGCATCCTGTATTGCTGATTCATCCCATCGATTTAGCTCCGATGAAGGTCCATATAAACAGACCTTGAAGGTTGCCCAACAGACAACTCAAACCACAGTTGTAAGCACCATCTCAAGGAAGGCAGTAAAGGCATACCAAGGTTACAGGAAGGATGTTGGACTCCTTGAATAATATGAAATTCTCTTGCTAAAATCGAAAAAAAGAGGAAGGACCGGGAGGAATCCTCCCGTTCCATGCTAATTGTATTTTAAAGGGCTTATTCGGATTTTCTGCGACGTCGAAGGCATATCAGGACTAGGATAATTATGATGATAACTGCAATGACTAGTAGTAAAGGCCAATAATTGGTTATAATGTCAATGATGATGTCAATGATGCTACCAGCTAAGGTGAAGGTTGTGGAGGGGTCGCTTTGGGTTGCGGATACATCGCTGTCAGAGAATGTGCACCTAACATGGTAGGTTCCTCCAGGAAGCACCGAGACATCAACACCTAAGATTTGCCATTCACTGCCAGTCCAAGATAGGTCGCCAGTGATACTTGTGGCAGTATTTGTTATGGCATCATATACAGTGTAGCTGTGGATAATGGCTTCTGTATTATCGAGGGAATCATGTGCTGTGTAGCTGCAAACAGCAATGACAGAGGTTACATCAAGAAGTCTTGATGTCTCATCAAAGACAATACTGGGTGTGCTGATCGTGATGCGATGTTCAATTGTAAAAGAGGTGGAGGAGTCACCCCATCCAACACCATCCGTATCTGAAAAGAAGCATCGTACTGTATAGGTGCCTTCTGGAAATACTTTACATGAAATGCTAAGAGCCTCCCATGTGCTAGACCCACTATTCCAGATGAGTTGACCACTGGAAACATTGGTTCCACCACGGTAGAAAGTATAGGAGTGTTGCACAGCAGTAGCGCCGGTTAGGAAACCATGAATCGGACAGTTTGCAGTAGTTGCTGTGATGTTGAGGAGGAAGCTGCTTGAATCATAGGACAGAGTGGGTCCACTAACTGAAACCCAATATGCAACAGGTATTGTAGTCTCGTAGGGGCTGAAATCGTGTTTGGTGACTGTCACATCCAAGATGCTCATTCCTGGCGCTGTTACATTGAAAACAGCATAGCCTGAAGCATTGGTTGTAGCAACTTGGTAGTATGAGCCAGCCTTATGCCAAAGACACACTGTTGCTCCTGAAACTGGAGAACTACCATTCATGACAAGGAATGTGGCATTCTGGTTGTGAGGTACACCTAATGGATGAGTCACAGTTAATGTGCCTGGATTGTTTGTAAAAATGTCTACTTCAGGGTCTCCGAATAGGGCGTAGGTGAGTAGGTTCTTACGGTGATATGTTTCCCAATCGCTTTGAGTGTGGCTACCCTGATAGTTAGCGATATAGTTAGCCTTGCTAGTGTATAGGGTCTGTCCTGGGCGGTAATTGGTTGTTCCTCCAAAGAAGAGTTGCCAGAATGCTAAGTCCATGTAGCGGTTCAAGCCCCAAGATATTGAGTTAGCCATAGGACCCAAGTAGTACCAACTGATTCGCAAAGCACCGATATAACCGATAGCACGATTCCTGGTGAACTCACCAGCTAGGGTAGTCATGGCGTGATCGAAGGCACCTGTTAAGCACGCATCTGAGTAAACTAGTGCGGGAATTGTTGCATTTGATATAGCAACTTGAATATCGAGAAGTTGGTTGTCCCAAACAGCACCTCTTTCCCACTCGAACCACCAGATTTGACCAGCTACCATTGAGTCTCCACCTGATGCTATTTCCTGATTGAATGTTGATTCTGGGTACCAGTAACTAAGTTCACCTACATCAATTGCTGTAACTGTAACAGGCATAGTAGCTGCTTCGACTGGGTAGTCATCGATATAGCCAGTAGCGTTATCAGCATGGTATTTCTGGATTCCATACATTGCATGACCAACGATGATTGAATAGTGGTTATTCAGTGGTGTTGTGGGGTTGTCACATACCCAGCCAACTCGTAAACATCTTACCAAGCCATAGTTGGCACCGTTGGGAGCTACAATTTTCTTAGTGCCAGCATCGGTACCACCTACAAATCCTGCATAGGTGCTGGACCCTGATTCATACATTAGAATCGCACCATTACCAAGTCCAAGTACTACTTTGTTCTCGCCATCGTTCCCAGCATCTCCCGTATCCAAGCCATAGACGATTGCTCCAACACCCGAATCGACGATTTTGGAGTTCCATGGAGGTGGTGAGTTATACCAGAGCTGGAAGCAGTCACCATCTGGAAGACTAGTTGCATTAGCGTAGCCAGTACCAATGGTGACTTCTCCTAATCCGTCATCGTCAGGATCTCCTACATCAATCGAATATACAGCATGACCTGCAGGTTCAACCCAGATGATACCAGTCCAGAGAACCCCTCCGCCGCCAGCGGCTGTGAGGGTTGCGATCTTTACATTGCCAAGACGCGTACCCCATACGATATCCACATTTATCATTGGGGCACCACTATCTTGGTAATATACATCATCTGCGTTTCCCACTTCAATGCAAAGAACTGGATCTGTAGGATATGGACCTGAAACAAGGAAAGGAATCCATCGAAGACTAATCGTGTTCCATGTAAAGACAATCACTTCGCCCTGATCTGTTCCTACAACTATTGCAAAGGTACCGTTATTCCAGACATCGCCAATATCAACACATGTTGGCCATGAGGGAACAGTAATTGGCACATTTTGTAGGTCCCAGACCAAACCTCCTGGTGGTATTAATGATTGGAATTGAGGTCCATCGTACATCCATATAGTACCTGGAGCAGCTCCAGCTGGTCCAGGACCAAATGTGACCACAATTTCGTTCGAGAAGTCGCTATCAGCATCACCAATGGCAACACCTGTACAATTGATTGGCCCCACCATTGGTGGAAGCAGGTATCGTTCACCGAAAGGATAGCCATCGGGATCAAATTTCCGCCACATTTGGAAGGGACTTCCATGTCCGGCTAGGTTGATGAGAGAGGGGGAGAAGAGTTCGATGCCATCGATGACGGCAGTATAGTTCAAGTCTTGAAAGCCACTGGTTGAATAGTCCCAGAATTGATTACGATTCTCGTAGAATCTGTAGAAGTTGTAGTAATTGGGAATGAAGCTGGAATTTATCCAGTCCTTCAGTTCAGCTTCATCTGTATAGTCGCCATCATTCCAAGCGTTATTCTCTTCGTCATAGTTGCTTATAGAACCAGCTAAGAGAAAATTAGTCCAACCTGTAGCTGAATAGCTAGTGGGTGTACGAGCATATTTGGTTGCATTACTTAGTATACCGGTTATATTGACCTCATCGTTGAAAGGTATGCGCCCAACATAGAGGTCTGGTTGCCAATCACCAATCTCATCATAGGCAGGTCCGCCTATATTGTAAGTGACACATTCACCCCATCTGCCATCACTATCATCATCCCAGTTGGAGTCGTCCATGACAGAGTAATAGAAGTCAGTAGGTTTGAACGTGTTATCGAAGCCCCATCCTTCAGTGGTATCGGGTAGGTAGATATATCGCGGTGGAAGTTGGTCGCTATCACCAATGAGTAGAACCCAAGTCAAGGTTGGGTAGGTAGTATACACTTGGTTAATATAATTCCAGATTTTTTCAGCAGTATCTGTACCAGCAATGTTAGCTAGGATCCATGTTACATTTGCACAAAGAGTAGGAACACCTTTTTTCGTCTTCCATTCTGCAAAGTCATCTACCCAACTATCATTTATTGAGATAACAAGATATTCAGGACTTGCAGGTTGAGGGAGAAATGGACCTGTTTTCCAGTTAGTGTTTATATTTTGAGCCCAGGTCCATGAAGGTGTTTGATATAGGTTGCTATTGAGTTTTGCATCATTTTTTGAGAATACAAAATTTTGAAATCCAAACGGGTAAAGAGTGAGAGTAAGAGTCAATACCAGTAATATTCCAAGCCCTTTCCTAAAAGGGAATTGTTTCATAATATTTCATTCCTGGAAGCCTATTTGCAGTAATATACTAGCGGAAAGGCTTCGCTAGGCAAATGTAGCGACATCCTCCCGCTAATGTCGCCTCATCCACAATAGAGAGTACGCTTGTTTAAAACAATTTACCTAAGCATGTTACTAGGCATTCTAAATTGATGTCAAGAGCAGAGAAGGGCACATGGTTTACTTTAGATCCATCTAGTATCGTATAAAAATTGGAAATTAAATATTATTTAGCATTATTAAAGTGCCAATCATCACAAAGAATCCCAGGATTATCCCAATAGTTATTGCGTGACCTTTATTGTCAGCCTTATGAGCTGCAGGTAAAATCTCATCAATAGAGATAAACACCATAATCCCCGATACAATGGCTAAGGCATAACCGACAATTCCTATTTGTAGCAGTGGAAGGAGGAAAACTAAACCAATTAATGCACCAATTAGCTCAGCCAAACCAGATAAAAAAGCATAACCAAATGCTTTTTTCTTGTTACCTTCCGCCATGTATAAAGGAACGGCAACTGACAACCCTTCTGGGATATTATGCAAAGCGATAGCGAATGCTAAAATCAATCCAAGTTCAATAGAAACAAGGCTTCCACTCAAAGTAACAAGACCTTCAGGAAAATTATGAAGGGCGATTCCTAAAGCCACCAGTGTTCCTGTTCTTCGAAGGGGCGTATCATAACCTGTATTCTCTCCCTCTGAAGCAATTTCATCTTTATAATCGTGAGGAATAATAAAATCTAAGAAAGCCATGAAACACATTCCAGCCATGAATGCCAAAGTAACT